>CAYLPW010000012.1:0-40162 GCA_964385665.1 uncultured Saprospiraceae bacterium | reverse complement strand
CATATCTTTTCCTTCCCCTATTGCCTTCACCATGGTCGGTCGATGGACATGATACGATAGCGACGACATGCCATCGAAGCCGATGGTACCGAAGAGTTGCTCGTAGTAGAGGTTTCCGTTGGGTTTGCGGAATTGGGTGTGGCGTTTGGGCGGTAGTTTGCCGAGGCGGTGATAGATGGGCATTTGTTTTGTTTTTAGTTGGTAGAAGGACGTGTAATTTGTAACCATTCGTGAAACTAGGGCGTGGTAGGAAACCACACCCTAGTAATGGTTGAACACAAAAATGGGAACTATTGATGACAACAGCTCCCATTTCTTTTCTGTAGAAATTAGGGCGTAGTAGGAAACTACACCCTAATACATAAATTTTACTCCATTCGACGTACATACGAATCAACGCCGTATTGACTTTGCAGTTTGCTCACTAAAGAGCGAGCGTCGCCTTCTGAGCTAAACTTATCCACACAAACAGCGTGGTAGCTGGGATAGTCAAATTGAATCACTTCGGCATTGTAGAAGCCTATATCTTGCATTTCAACTAAGCGACCTTGCGCATTGGTGTTGTTGCGGAACGTACCAGCAATCACGTAAAATGGACGATCAGCATTGGTGTTACTTGCACTGCTAGTATAGTCATCGTTGTTGTTATTGTAGTCGTCGTTATAATCCTCATTAGAGGTATCGTTGTAGTTGTCATAGTCATTTTCTTCCACTACTTCTCCTCCTCTGTTTTCTTCTATCGCATATTCAGAGATACGATTAATCGCGTCGTCGTCGCGTGCGCTGCTAGAGAAGCTGTCCCCCAATTCGACGATAACGACTTCTGTACGACGGTTTTCTTGATGCTCTGATTCGGAACAACGTCGACCATTGACACAACGGTTGCGTGGCTTGCGTTCTCCCATACCTATAGGTGTTACTCTACTGCGATCAACGCCCATATCGACTAGGTAGTCGACTGCCCGATTGGAACGGCGTTCTGATAAAGACTGGTTGTATCCTTCTCCCCCTCTAGAATCAGTATGTGAAACAAGCTGCACCTGCATACTTGGGTACATTTCTAGCATTTTCTTGACTAGTTCCAAATCTACCATTGCGTCAGGGCGCAGATCAGCATCGTTGAAGTTATAGTAGACATTAGGTAGCAGAATAATAGATCCTTCTTTGACTGGTGCGCCGACGACGATGTTGCCATTTTCATCTCTAAATTCGTAACCGCCTCCTGGTGTACCATTTGCAAATCCACCGCTAGTATTCAAATCTAAATTTTTGTTATCCAATACAAGATCACTGTTACACGGCTGATCGATAGTCGAAATCTGCAGTGAACCAGAACTAGATTGTCCTTTCTGTGCAAACACCTTGTATTTACGACCACACTTTAGGCAAGCTTCATAGTTGCCGCTACCATCTGTAATGACAGGTGTCTCTTCTCCTGAGGACTCGTCTCTGATGACTACATTGACGCCCGACTGAGGCACGCCACCGGAAGTGATGACACCAGACATAGGCACACAGTTTACGGCTTTATCTAAAGGGACAATATATGTATTGTTGTCGTTTGTATTAGAAGGGACATCAAAAAGTAGTTGATAAGGAACATAACCTTCTTTACTCACTTTCAGGGCATATTGTCCGCCTGGCACACTTAAAATGTATTTTCCTTCTGCATCACTAAGTCCATTCGTCGCTGCTTTGGAGTTGACTTTGAAACTGAAATTGCCTTGTCCATTGGCTGGACGATCTAGCGCAATGGTTTCACTACCATTCCCCATGATGACTTCATTGAGGTTGATGTATTCTACTATTGCACCTTCTATACTTTGATTGCTAATGCCGTCAATGACTGTCACTAAAATTTCGTCGCCGCCGCCGACTACTTTTCCTTCTACTTTGAAGCTGTAGATGTCATCGCCACCTTGTCCGCCCGAACGATCAGAGGAGAAGTACCCATTTTTCTGGTCACGATCTAGGATAAGCGCGAAGTCGTCACTAGAAGAGTTGAACGGTTCGCCTAGATTAGTCGGTCGTCTCCAGATTTCTCTGTTTTTTGTCGTGTAATACAAATCTGCTTTGCCCATGCCCGCGTGTCCATTGGAAGCAAAGTATAAAGTATTGTTTGGGTGAATGAACGGGAATGCTTCATCACTTGGCGTATTGACTTGTGGTCCTAAGTTGATTGGTGAACTCCATTCGCCACCTATCTTTCGGATCACGTATAGGTCGTAATTGCCGTATCCGCCTGGTCGGTCAGAAGAGAAATAAAGTTCCTCCTCGTCTGGATGTAAGGTAGGATGCTTGGTATTGTAACCATCTTCGTTAAAGGGCATTTTGGTGATGTTTGTCCATCGGCCATCGACTAGTTGCGCACTATAAATATTTAACTGCTTTAGGTTTAGGCTACCTGAAGTCTGACTTGTTGCATTTTTATCGTTGCGCGTGAAATAAATGACTTCGCCTGTACTATTGAATGCCACTGCTGATTCGTGCATATCGCTTAATAGCTCTTTTGCCAGCGGTCCAGGATTTTCCAACTCGCCTTCACTGTTGCGCGTTGCTTTCCAAATGGACATCACATTCTCACCAATTCGGGTATCTTCTACTGAGTACTTCAGTTTCTCGTTCTGTGTCGTCGTAAATACTAGTCCTTCTTTGTAGAAAACGGGTGCATATTCCCATTTATCACTATTGATACTAGCTTCGTTTTTAACTTCGATTTCGTTGTTTTTTCCATTAATTTGAGCTTGCAATAAGGGGATTGCTAAGAAACTCAGTAGGATAAGGTTGAAAAGCTTCATCATGGAGCAGATTTTGTTAATTTTCAATATGTTCATGTTCTAATTCGATTTTACGTAGGAATACCTGAAAAGTTTATATTTTGGCTATTGGCTATTGGCACAAATCACCATATCTCAGCATTCATTCATTGTTCATTGTCCAATCCTTCAAAATAAAAAAAGAGAAGCCAACACTAGATCAAGTCAATTGCTTGATCCCATTAGTGTTCACTTCTCTAGCACGGGAATAATCTAATTCTTCGTATGGGGTGACAATCATTAACAATACTGCTCCGAGTAATCGAAACGGCACTATTTATTTTGCCTATCTTCTTGTCTTGCTTTTTTTGCTTTTAGCACCGCCAGAAGACGCTTCTTCAAACTCACGACCGTTCTCTAAATCTGAACGTTTCGCCTTAAAGTCGTAACGGAGCATCAATTCAAAAGTTCCATTACTAAAGTTGTTAATTTCAGTTAGTGTAAAATCATAGGCTGCACCTAAGCCCAATCGCTTCGACAACTGCAAGAATAATAAAGCGTCGAATGACTCGCCTGTCCCTTCTCCACCTGTCCGATAGGAAGCACCTACTGTAAACTTATCGTTGAAAATAGCACTCAGATTTGCATCCAATTGAAAAGGAGCACCTGGCACATATTTGCCTTGAAACGCTGGACGTAAAGCAACTTGTTCCGTCAATGGAACAGTCACGCCTAGCAGACCATAATAATGCGCTTCTTTGAATGCCGTAATTTCCACTTCTTCATTAAAACCGATCTCATTTTGCAGAAATTGTGGACTGGAGACTCCAAAATAAAAGCGGTCGCTATGAATATAGATACCTGCACCAAAGTTTCCTTTGAGCTGCGACGGATCACTATCCATGAAGATCGACATGTCATTGTCATCAAATGTGACGGCTTCACTGGTCAAATCTAACTGGTTGTAGTACACCGAACCTTGCAGTCCGATACGAACCGTCAAGGCATCAGAAACTGGAATACCATAGGAGTAAGCTAGGTTGGCATTTAGATCTTGATACCGTCCAATACTGCGACGGAAGGCACTGATACCAAAACCCACTCGATCCCCCAAGAAAGGTGAATCATAGGCTAATACAATGGTTTCAGGCGCACCATCTAGTCCTAGCCATTGATTGCGGTAGAGTGCCATCAGAGAAGGAACGCTACGACTACCTACGTAGCCTGGATTCACGACCTGCTGATTGTACATGAATTGAGTGAATGCACTCTCCTGTTGAGCTTGTACACCACTAGCGCATAAAACGACGAATACAAAAAGTAATATATTTTTCATGGTAATATAGTATTTGGACAATAGCTAGCAGCACAGCTTAATCGACTGCGCTGCTAGTCATTGAGCATGATTATCTAAAGAGCGTAACGAATCCTGATTGTGCTTCTACTGTAGCATCTGGCGTAAAAATGTAGAAGTACGTACCATCTGGTAGTTCTTCTCCATCGTGTGTTCCATCCCAGTCGTTGTTGTACGGACTAGCTCGGAAGACTTCATCTCCCCATTCGTTGAAGACGACGAGTTCGTTATTCGGATATTCGCCAGCATCTGCGCAACTAACGATGAAGTTGTCATTTTTGCCGTCATCATTTGGTGTGATGTAGTCAGCTGCTATACACAGTTCTGCGGGGAAGACGATGTCTACGTTCACAACTGCTTGACCACAAAGCGTCACTGAGGGGTCTAAACAACCTTCGTAGCATACTTCGTAAGTGAAGTTGTCTGTTCCGATTTCTCCATCATTCGATATGTAGGTCAACCGATCGCTGTTGTTAGGAAATTCAGCTGTTCCTCTGAACGGTGAACTCACAATACTGAAAGAGCGCGTACTATTCATGAGTAAACTATCATTCGCAAACACATTCAACGAATCCAACTGGTCAACAGTAACGGTAAACTCATCCGCTACTGGTTCTGGCGGACTTAATACAGTCACGAAGAACGGCTCAGATGGTACAGAAGGACACGTCGTACTATCTCCTAGAAGCGTTACAGAATAGTTCCCCATCAGGAAGTTCTCTGCGGTGATTCGGATAATCGAATCTTGCGACTCAAAACCTTCTGGTCCTGTCCATAGTACTTCTATACTATCGTTTGGCATACTATCAATGCGGAGGACAATATCTTCTCCTTCACAGTATGTATCCTCCCCGGTGACGGTCAGTTGTGGTAGTCCACGTGTGAAATCTAAGTCAACTGATGCCGATGCAGGACAGCCATTTTGTCCAATAACTCGGACGGTATAGGTGCCAGATCGACACTCCGCATTCTCAAAGTTGACTGTGAAACTGGCATCTTCTAGTTCATCACTAAAGTCACACGGTCCTGTCCAGTTGATCTTATCTCCTTCACCACTGATTTCAGATAATACAATCATACTGTCTGTAGTGATGCAAGTATAATCTGTTTCGATCTCCATAATTTCTACATTTGGCCCTTCTAGCAGCTGGAACTCAACTGTATCAATCGGTGACGCGCAATTGTCTGTAAAGGCTTGGACGAAGATCATACTCAACGCACCGCTATCTATCCCTGTTGGCAGCAATTCTAGCAAACCTTCATCAGTAGTAATAGAACCATTAATAATGCTGGTGTCTGATGAGGTCCAAACGAACTGCACTGTAGAGTCGTAAACTGGTAGGACGTTTAATCGAAGCGTATCCGTCGTACAAGCAATGTCTATTGCTTCCACTATTGGTTCTCTCAGCGAAGTACTTACCTGAACGTCTATCGTATCTGTTGTTTCACAACTACCGATACTGGCAATCAACGTATAGACGCCGTTCTGTAAGTTGCCAGGATTGAGTATCGGGCTGCGTTCTGTAGAGAAGAGCGTGCTATCTGGTGCTAACCAACGGTAGCTAGAAGCTTCTCCTACATTTTCTACTAATTGTAAATTATCATCAGCGCCTACACACTCTACTGCACCTACAAACTCTAGATCAATCTCCGGACTTTCCCCTACGAATACAGCAACACTTGCCGTATCCGACACACAACCTGCATTGTTGATCCAATACTGAACTGTGTACGTACCTGGTGTATCAAAGTCGATGTTAGCGATATTGGCTTCGTTTATGATGTCAATATTTTCGTCGTCAATCCCATTGTTGCGCGTTCCAGCAAAGTTGTAGATTGTACCCATTGTACTATCTATCGTACCGATCAGCATCAACTCGTCACCTAAACAGATAGAATCTCTCAATGGAACTACATTTAGTTCAGGCGCAGCTGGTGGCGCACCTACTGTGATAGTATCGCTGACTGTACCTATACAACCTGCCGCCGAAGTTGCTGTCAATGTATAGATGCCTTCATTCGTTTCGCTTACGTTACTGATCGTTTGATTTTGATTGTTAGCTAAGCTATCGACAATGCCTGGATAACTCCACATCCATTCTACGATGTCGTTGCCTGTATCATCTGCCCCACTCAACATCAACTCACTTCCCAAACAGTTTGCACCATTAGTAACAATGGCCGGTTGTGGATTCGTTTGCGGATCGACCATCACACTACCTTGTAGCGTGCAGCCGCCGTCAATACGGACTTCCACGAATATTTCATTGTCTACTAAGTCGTCTGCACTCACTGTCACCACACGTCCGTCTGCTCGGAATGCACCGATCCAAGTATACGTAGCGGTCGGATCACCTACATTTTCGGCAACTAATGTGATCGAATCGCCCGCACAAGGCTGACTATTGCTAATGGTAATAGCTATAGCCTCTAGTGGCATCACGACGATGACCACTTCACATTCAGCGTCATTGCCAGAATCGTCGGTTGCTGAATAACGGAGTGTCGTTGTTCCAATATCGAACGTAGAACCACTCGTCAGTCCTGTATTGTCAGTCTGTTGGACGACTATATCGGTACAGCCGTCTGTGGCTGTTGGCAACTCAAAGTTTAGTTGTACGCTGGTACAGTTATCTGTAATTGGCATACCGATCAAAGCAGCAGAAGGGTCACTTACGATACGCCCATCAGCGCGTACCATGATAGTATCTGGGCAACTGGCAAATACTGGCGCTTCTTGATCGATGACTCGTACTGTAAACTCACAGACTTGCGTATTTCCAGCTTCATCTACTGCGGTATATCGAACGACTGTTTCTCCTGTAGGGAAAGCAGTACCTGAAGCATGTGTGCTATCTAGCTCTACAACACCACAGTTATCCATAGCTACTGGACTTTCCCAGTTGTAGACCGCCTCGCAATCTCCTGTTTCTGAAAACAGTGTGGTATCCGCAGGACAGTTTGTAAAGACTGGTAGCTCTGCATCTTGAATAGTCACTAAAAACGTACACAGCGTCGTATCACCTCGGTCGTTCACAATGTTGTAGACAACTTCTGTCGATCCGACTGGGAAAGTATCACCTGGCTCGAAGTTGCTAGTTGTCGTGAATGTCGTACACTCACTTTCCATCACTGGTGGCGTCCAAGTCGCTACTCCTTCACATGTTCCATCACTTGCTGGAACGACTATATCTTCTGGGCACTGAATGCCAGCATCGGCTAACGAACCAACGATAACAGCAAAACTACAAGTGGATTGGTTACCATTGATGTCTACTGCAATGTACTCGACTGTCGTCAAGCCAACCAAGAAGGTATCCCCTGGCATGTGTGAGCCAATGAGTGTATCTAGTCCACAATTGTCTTGTGCAATTATGTCTTCCCAAGTAGCGACTGCCTCACATATTCCCATTTCTACATCCACTTGAATTGTATCTGGGCAGTTCGTAAAGGTTGGTGGTGTGACATCTTGTATCTCTATGGTGAAACTGCAAGAGTCAACATTGCCACTTTCATCTGTTGCAGTATACGTGACTGTTCGTACGCCGACTGGTAGTGGCGTTCCAGATACTAGGTCGCTTTCTATTATTACTATTCCTCCACAATTATCAATGGCAGTTGGCTCTTCCCAACCGACTACACGACCACACGCATTGGCATCTGCGATGACAATAGTATCTGTCGGGCAGTCTATAATCATAGGTGCTATTGTGTCAGCGACTGTCACTAGAAAACTGCAAATTGTTGTATCGCCCAATTGATCGACTGCGGTATAGATCACCTCATTTTCGCCTACTCCAAATCCATCACCTGGTACGAAGTTAGAGAATAAGGTATCTAGTGTAGCATCGTCTACTAGAGTTGGTGCAGTCCAAGTGTAGTCGATCACGCAAGTATCCATAGTAGCGAACAGTGTTGTATCTGTCGGACAATTCTCAAATTCCAATGGTAGATTGTCAGTGGTCACTGTGACTGTGAACTCACAAGTGTCTGCTTCACCATTCGTATTGGATACTAAGTAAGTGACTGTCGTTGTTCCCAACAAGAACGTATCGCCAGGCATATGCGTAGAGGTCACCATGGCATTACAATCATCGGTTAAAGTGGGTTCTACCCAACTGACTACCGCAAATGTGGTATCTGCTATCGGCATCACCGTGATGTCTTCTGGACAACCCACAAATGCTAGATCATCTTCGTCGGTCACCGTGACTGTAAATTCACAGACTAAGGTATCGTTCGCTAAACTGACGATGGTGAAGTTAACTGTTGTTGTACCTTCCCCAAATGTCGTCATACGTGGCAGTTCAGTAGCGTTGTCTGTATCAAAAACACTTTCTGTTGCGCCAGTTAAGGTATACGTAACGCTTCTAATATTTTCAATGGATTGAATCTCTGGCAATAATCCTGCCACTTGACGACCACATCCACCGATTAACTCTGCTATTGTTGTGTCGCTTGGGCAGCTCAATAGTTCAATATCAAAATCACCTAATGCCACATCGAAACTACAAGTCGATCCATTTCCATTTTCATCTATCGCAACATAAGTAACTCGCGACCCTCCTCTATTGAAGAGTGTGCCGCTTGCTGTACCACTCGTTTCAGCCACTGTTGTCACTCCTACGATGGAGTAGTTTAAGATCAAACTATCACTACAGTTGTCCATCACAATTATTGGGTCAATATCATTGACTACAGCCGACACATCCCCCGTAGGAATAGTGATATTCATATTTGGTGGACACACTAAGTTGGGTGCTACATCATCTTCGACGGTCACCTCAAAGGAACAAGAAGCTGTTGCGCCTAATGTATCCGTTACCGTATAAGTAACTGTTGTCGTGCCAAGGTTTAATAGGCTGCCTGACGCATCGCCAATGCCTAATGTATCGCTAATGGTAGCTCCTGAGAATTCATAGGTGATCGTTGCTATTGCAGCACTGTCGCCTAGTACGACCGCTATATTTTCCGCTATCCCGACACAAGAATCAGCAATCGTACTAATCGTTGTGTCCGAAGGACAAGTGATGTCCACAGTAGCCGTTTCAACCGTTACCGTGAACGAACAACTCGCAGCATTTCCTGCAACATCTGTTGCCGTATAGGTGACTGTTGTGACGCCTAGATTGAAGCTACTTCCACTGACATCCAAGACTGAAGTATCAATAGTTGCTCCACTTAAAACGTAGTCAATCGTGAACATATCGTCGCAATTGTCCATCACGCCGATAAGTCCTATATCACTTACTGTAGTGCTAGAATCTCCTTCCTCTACCGTCATTACCACATCCGCTGGACACATCAACGTAGGTGCTTGTTCGTCTACGACAATCACATTGAAGGCGCAAGATTCCGATCCAGCCATAGTAGCTACTGTATAGGTAACCACCGTTGTATCTAAATTGAAAAATGTACCAGAAGCATCGACTAATAAAGTGTCGTTCGTGACTATATCTTCTGTTGCTCCGCTGAGGGCATAGCTGGACAACATCAATGTATCGTTATTGGGTAGCATTAGTGAAATATTATCCACTACAGCACCACAAGTATCCATCATGGAAGCAATGACTACATCTTCTGGACAGAGGATGTCAACAACAGCTTGATCGACTGTAATCGTGAAACTACAGCTATCTAGATTACCTGCTTCGTCGGAAATGGCATACTGAACAGTGCTCACGCCAACAGGAAATCCTAAGTCAATTCCGATGCTACCGAATCCAGCAGTATCTATTGCGCCAATCACATCATAAGTGATCGTCAGTGCATCTACATCGCTACAATTATCCGCCAGACCAGTCAAGCCAATATTATCAAAAACAGCTACGCTATCCGTAGTGGCAATGCGAATCACCATATCGTCGGCACACATAAATGTGGGTGGCGTTTCGTCATTGACTGTAACGGTGAATGTACAATTGACTACATTGTCTTCGCTATCAAACACTTCTACCAAGACATCCGTCATACCTCCTCCAAAGAAGACACTATCCAAACTCATCAAACTATCGCCATTCATCTCCAAAATGGTCGCTCCTGTAAAGGTATATGCTACACTATCCACCAAATCTTCTCCAGCCGTAATCGCTATGGCAAGATCACTCACCAATGTACCGCAACTATCCGCTTGACTTGCGACCACTACACTATCCGGACACATCAATTGAATATTCACCTCCTCCACAGTAATCGTGAAGCTACAACTATCTACATTTCCAGCTTCGTCCGCAACGAAGTATTGAACAGTGGTCGTTCCTAAGTTGAATAAGGTATCGCCTAACATGCCGTTTCCAGCATAAGTTGTTGCTCCCGTAGCTTCGTACCGCATCGTTAAGCTATCGCAGTTGTCAGTAGCCGCTATTAGGTTAGCGTTCACTGTTTGAATCGTTTCTCCATCGGTGACTGTGGCTACTATATTCGCAGGGCAAACAAGGGTTGGTGCTATAGTATCTAAAACGGTATAAGTGAAGTTACAGGTGGCTGCTTCGTTGCCCGACGCATCGAATACGCTAATTTGAATAGTTGTTTCTCCTACACCCAATGGCTGGGAAGGCAATGCCTCCAAGTTGGAACGTTCTAAAACGAGTTCTCGCTCTCCTGTAATGATGTAGACAATACTATCAATCTCAGCTGCACCATTTAGTACAGGTATTTCTGGTATAATCACTCTTGCGCTACACGCATCTTCTGAAGCATAAAATATGCTATCCGAAGGACAGTCCAACAGTATTCTGGCGGTCGAAACATCGACATCAAATGAGCAAGAACCAATATTTCCGGCTTCATCGCTCACTGCATACGTCACTGTTGTTTCTCCAATATTGAACATCAACCCACTCGCATCTACTACACCACTAGTGTCGGTAGCTCCTGTCAGTGTGAAAATAGTGTCGGATAGGAATTCGCAATTATCAGTTACGCCCAATAAAGCAATATCATCAATAATGGCAGTGGAATCGCCTTCCTCTACAAATACCACTATCTCATCAGGGCAAATCAAAAGAGGTTCTTGCTCGTCTGCGACCACAACAGTGAAGCTACAACTTTCCGCCTCTCCATCAATATTAGCGACCATATAGGTGACTAGCGTCGTGTCTAAGTTGAAAAAGATTCCTGAAGCATCCACTGGAATAGTATCACTAAACAAACTATCCGTAGCACCAGATAAAGTGTAACTAGCTAACGTGATTATTTCATTGTTGTCGTCGTCATCATCGTCATTATTGACAATAGATAAGGCAATATCATTGACAATAGCTCCACAAGTATCTGTCATGTTCGCAACGACTACATCGTCAGGACAGGCAATATCAATAGCTACTTGTTCGACCGTAATCGTAAAGCTACAGCTATCTACATTCCCCACTTCGTCCGCAACAAAGTATTGAACAGTGGTCGTTCCTAAGTTGAATAAGGTATCGCCTAACATACCGTTGCCGTCATAAACAGTAGCTCCTCTAGCTTCATAGCGCATTGTCAAGCTATCGCAGTTGTCAGTCGCATCGACTAAATTAGCAGTGACGAACTGAGCAGTATCACCACCGACGACTGTTGCTAGAATTTCATCTGGGCAGATAAGTGTTGGAGCAATAGTATCTAAGACAGTGTAAGTAAAGCTACAAGTCGCCGTTTCACTGCCTAAGCTATCGAATACGCTAACATTAATCGTTGTCGTTCCTACTCCCAATTGTTGAGGAGGCAGGGCTTCAAGACTTTGGCGCACTAACACCTCCTCTCGCTGTCCAGTGATGATGTAGACAATACTATCAATGGATTCTTCTCCGCTTAGTACTGGTATTTCTGGTACTATTGCTGTTGCACTACACGCCTCTTCTGAAGCATAAAATATGCTATCCGTTGGGCAGTCCAACGTTACAGTAGCTGCTCCAACATTGACTTCAAACGTACACGTTCCGATAGTACCATCTTCATCGCTTACTGCATAGGTCACCGTGGTCAATCCCACATTGAATCGTGTACCACTGGCGTCTATCATTCCATCAATTTCGGTCGCTCCTGCTAGTGTATAAACGGTATCAAGGAGTATTCCGCAGTTGTCGCTTGCACTAACTAATGCTATGTTATTGATAGCAATAGCTGTATCACCCATGGATTGAATACTTATGTCTGCTGGACAAATTAGTTCTGGTTCTATATCATCTACTACCGTAATGACGATATTATCAGGACACTGAATACTGATGCCTGCTGTGTCAGTTACGGTGTAGGTTCCTGTAGTTACTCCTCTATTGAAGAATGAACCTGAAACATTGGCTATTGTATCGTTTCCTAGTTGTGTATCATTCAAATTGGTGGCTCCACTAAACGAGTAGCTCGTACTAGCAATCGCCATCGAATCGCTTAATAGTACTAAAGATAAATCACTGATGAATGCGCCACAACTGTCTGCTAATACGCTTACGGTATCGCTTGGGGGACACTCAATATCTATTGGAGATGGAGCGACAATTACATTGAAAAAGCAAGTCACTGGTGCGGTGTTGCCATCGGTCACATCGTAAGTCACCGTACTTGTTCCAAGATTAAATATATTGCCACTAGCATCGTCTGTTCCTGTGATGCCGTTGGTCGCTCCGCTTATGCTGTAGATAACACTAACGGCGCAATTGTCTTCTGCGAGAATACCTAAGTTATTGACTACTGTTGAAGTATCTCCCAATGCTACAAATACAGTATCAGGACTTGGACAGTCAACAATTGGTTGGCTGTTATCAACGACCTCTCTTCCTATGCTACAACTAACCGTATCACCTACCGTAGTGACTACAAAATAGTCTAATCTTGTTATTCCAACATTAAAGAAAATAGCATTTGTTGGTAAAATACTATCTGCCCGAACGGTATCTTGAGTAGCCATTGATAGAATATAATAAGTATTAGCTACTAGCTCAGGATTGGTAATTTCTGCATTGAAGTTGATAAGTGTTCCACAGTCATCTTCTGCAAATACTCTACGTAAATCTGGCGTACAAGCAATATTGGAAGAGGCACTGCTCACCTCTACTTCAAACGTACACGTACGGCTATTTCCTGCCGCATCTACTACTAAATAGTTGACTTGTGTTATGCCTAAATTAAAGGATACATTTTGTATTTGTCCAACTCCAGAAGTATCTGTAGCACCTGTCAGCGTGTAGGTTAGTTCGGCTGTGCCACAACGATCACTTACGCCAGCTTCTAAGGCTGGTACAACTACGGAAGTCTGTCCTTCAGGAATGAACTGCCGCAATCTAGTATCTTCTATACAGAATAACTCAGGTGGAGTCACGTCAATCACTTCTATCTGTACGACACATTCTTGTCTAGACATGAACATGTTGTCTGTGTAGAAGTAGGTCAAGGTATAAACGCCTTGACTCAAGGACTGACCAGAAGCATCCAATATCCCAACTGCCGCCGTATCTGCTACGACTATACCGTCATCGGAGACAATCATATAGCCCATGCTATCTACCAATGAACTATCCGAGAAAGTAATACCTATATCGTTGATCGTTGCAAAGCAGTCAACCTCACCTAGCGTTTCTTGTACTAAAGGGGGTGGACATTCGGCTTCTATAGCGATCTGAAAAACCTGTACTTCAAAGTCGCAGGTGTTGATATTCCCTCGACCGTCATTTACTACATATCTGACTAAGGTGGTATCTAAATCAAATAGAACATCTACTAATGACGTATTTCCACTAAGCATAGTATCACGCGTCAGCGTATATGTATACTGCAAATCTGCTGCTGCTGTGCAGTTATCAGAAGTTGTTATCGTGGATAGGTTAATTGTTGTTTGTTCTTCACTCGTGAACGCTTGGATGACTGGCGGACACACTAGCACGGGAGCTATTGTATCTATGACAGTAACAGTGAATTCACATTCTATCAATCCGCCACCATCTACTGCTCGTGCGGCATATCGTATGGTGTTGACACCTACATCCAGTGTTATGCCATTGGCACTCTGTAAACCTGCTCCGCTTCTCACTAGCGTTTCTGTGGAGAAGTCAGTCGTCAGATAAATGAATGTAGAATCTATTAATGAGTCATCGTTTGGAGCTATTACTAGATCCGCACTATCGAGTACGGCTTCACAGTTGGCATCTGCTACAAAATTGCTTAGTGCCAAATCAGTAGGACAACTGATTGAAAATGGAAGTACGGTGATGTCGAAGCGACAGTCCACTTGGTTGCCAGAACTATCTCTAGCTTCATAAACCACCTCTGTCGTTCCGATAGGAAAACGATCCCCAGGTTCAAAGTTGGAACTGATGACCAACTCACAGTTGTCGGCAAAAACAGGAGTAGGGAAAAAGACCTGTACACTGTCACCAACAGTTGCAGAAGCAGGTGGAAGATTAGACGGACAAGCAATTACTTCTGGAACAATAGAATCCAACACAGTGACGACGAAAGAATCGCTCATCTGGTTGCCAGCCTTATCGGTTACTGTATATTGTACGGTTGTTTGTCCAACTGGAAAATCGTCATTGGGCGCAAAGTTGCTCGTCACTTTAAGACTATCCACTCCACAGTTATCATCAAAAGTAGGTGCTACCCAGCTAACTGCCTTCGTACAATTATCGCCATCAATGATAACCTCCTCTATATCTTCAGGAAAAGAAGTAAAAGTAGGATTTTCCGTATCTGTATTGGACACAACCCCATCTGTCCATGGATTGTAGGGGATAGAAATGGCATTGGCATTAATATAAAATTCGTTTTGTATAAATTGAGCAGGATTTTCGGGTAGTGTAGTAATGAGTGCAGGCATAGAAGCATCTATTTCTCCCACTACGTTCAAAACGATAGTCAGCAGCACTTCACCATCATTGAAGTCAATTGATGGTCCCCTTTGAATAAAGTTGAGATTCAAAGTAGAGTCACTAAACGAATTGGCAGAGAAAATACCACCCAATAATTTAGGACCAAACTCTACGGTATTCAACTCAAATACACCACTCTCCCACACTAGATTATGCTCAAAACCCGTCAGTCCTTCCAAGTTAGTCGTTGTTACATCTAGTCGCACGACATCCTCACCGCAGCTAATACTTGTATCTTCTATTTGGAGTACAATTAGTGTATCATTGCCCATTCCAGTATCTGTAGTATCGACCACAGGACTTTCTGGAAGGAAAAAGAAGGTACACGCATCGGAGCTATTCATGCCACCATCCTCAAACGTATACGAAACTTCAAACGCTTGATCGAGTGGAAGCACTTGCCCGTTGGTGAAGTTGGTGATTTCCGTAGGTGTTCCACAATCGTCGGTAGCAGTCGGCACTATCCAAGGCAACGGATTGGGTAACGTATAATCGGTATCATCTGCTCCTACAGTGAATCGTACGGTATCCGTAGGTGAATAAGGGCAGGTGATAACAGGAGGGGTCATATCATCCGCACCACCACCTTGCATCAAGGTAGTAGTAAAACCACTGTACGTGATTTCTTGCCTTTGCGAACTGATGAGGACTGATATTTTATTTTGAGATCGATTAAATATATTACCAGGAGGACGCTCTATGTTTGGGAACTGTCTTAAAGAAGTTCCGCCACTTATGTCTCCTACTATATCGAAGGTAACTGTATATAATACAGTGGTATCAGCAGGAGAAAAGACGGTAGCATTTGCATTATTGAAAGTTACCCAATTAAAAGACAACGTAGAGGCGGAAACTGATCCAAACATCGGAGTAGACGTGAATACAGTACTAATATTACTGATGCTATTCAGTGTGACTGGATCAATACGCAGTACGGTAGAATCCCATTCCAACATATGCGTCACCTCTACGGCAGCACCCACGCCTGTTAGCGCGATGTCTACAGTTAGAGTAGTGGCTCCACAATCAGCAGGTTCTTGTACCGCAAATAAGGCAGGAGATTGGGCTTGGGTCTGGAAGGCGCAACATAGACTGATCAACAGACCGATGATGACATATAACGGCTTACTGTACATGTTCTTCATTTATATGTTCGAAGATTTGGATTAGAACTAATGACGAATATGAATCCGTAAAAAGCTCAACTTTTGAGCCGCAAAAGTAAGAAAAGGACTAACTTATAAAACTGAAGAATTGTCAACTTGGAGAGATCCCCTAGGCGTATGTGCTAAAGGTGAATACTTTTAAATCGGTTTCCAATGATAACGCTTCGACAAGTCTAAATTGAACCTACTCAACTTCTACCTGACTCAATATTTGTTTTTTTTAAACTAGCAACTTGGGAGTAAGAGCTTGTTGAGAATTTAATAATCGGGTTACAAACGGCTACTTTTCCCTCACTTCGCGTTGAAGAAATGCTTATTTATCTAGATAGATGCGCATCTCTTCGCCTTAATTGAGAAAAAACTAGCTCATTTTCACCTCAAAGACCAAACCCTCAACAAGCTCTAATTCAAGCTTTGTTATGGTACTTTACGGTCATTTGTTCCAATAGTTACCTATCTATACCCATATTAGGTATAAAGCACGTTTGAGGCATACTATTTAACGATTAAATTAGACTAAAGTCTAATATCTAAGACTCGATAAATCAGCTTATTGAATTTCTCAGATTCAGATAGCATCTATCGACTATTTTTCCCTGTAATCGCCCTTATTTTCTATCAACTACATAGAGTATGCCCCACTTCACTACTGTCCTGTATATGCTTTGTTCATCCAACTACAGCTAACAAAAAATGGGAAGCCAAAAGTATAACTTCTGACTCCCCATTCCTCAATTTTTTCTAATTTTCCATCACTAGTCGATGAGCAATAGCTTATCAGTGTACTTCGTATCCGAAGTTGTGATCGTATAAATCAAGATACCTGTCGTCTTCAACTGCGCAGCAGTCAATTCAATTTGGTGCTGTCCTGCATCGTAGTTCGCCGTTTGCTGGTGGACTACTTTGCCTGTTACATCTGTTACGGTCAACTGAACATCATCTTGCTCGCTAATAGAGAAGTTGATATTTGTGCTGGTGCTGAATGGATTCGGCGCACTACCATATACTTCCAAAGAAGTAGCAGATAGGCTAGGCGCATTGTAATACAAGCCTAGATCAACAGTTTCGTCGTTGCCATCCACGGCGATAGAGGTACTTGTTGCTTCCAATTGGAAAATAGCACGTAGACTACCTACATCTTTCAATGCTTCAAAGCGAAGCGTGACGACTGCTTCTTCTGCTGTCAAGGTAGTTGCAGCACTGGAAGCCGCACCTAGACGAATTTGACCATCACGAATGATGCCCGCCGTCATGCCATTGCTGACCATTTGACCGTTGAAGATGACCTCCATTGGTCGCACACTACGCTCGTCATATTGTAAAACTGTTTGTAATGCTTTCAACTGCTCAAGAGAGCTGATATTGAAGTCTAACTCATACACTTCACCTTTCTGAATGGCTTGATCTTCTGCTACCATAGCAATTGTGCTTCTCACAATAGGTGAAAATGTTCCTGCACATTCCTGATTCACTGCTCCTGGCTTGTAGGCAAAGAAATCAATGTTGTTATTAGTTGCCGTATAGTTAGAACTCTCAAATACAGTATCTAGACCACTGCGTGGCTTGTTCGTAAATATAGATAGTGGCTGAGTCGCTAATACAAATACCCATTGATTGTATAGTGCAGGATCGTTATTGATCGTCACTTGATTAAATAGCATTAGTGCATCGTCGTTGTCTATATCACCGTCGCCATCATAATCCGCTGCCAATTCCTGATAAGGACTAGTCGGTGGAGGACTATTTAATACTAAGTTCAAGATCGCTGTCACATCACTAATATTGACGTCATATGTCTGATTTGACGGATTGAAACTTGATAAGTTTGGTTCGATTCTAACACTAGTGCCTGAAGGAATAGTCGCTGGGAAACTATATAGTCCATTGGAACCTGTCGTCTTGAACTGCTGTGGCACGCTAGAGCCTGTTAGTTCTAGTTGTACGCCTTCCATCAATCCATCACAGTAAATGTACCTCACCATACCACCTGCACTCAATATGTTGCCAGTTCCGCCACCGCCATTATTAGCAGTCAATAGAGAACAACTTGTTGGACTCAATGACAGACTAACTGGAGGTGCAGAACCACTTGTTTGCTCTGCTACACCACTCGTACCTATCGTGATCGTCGTATTGACTGGCGTCGAAGTTGGAATATCCAACTGGAAGTTGATTAATGGTGTACCTGCTGGTACCGTTACAGCACTTGCGCCACTTGTTGCGAAAGAGAACGTATACGTGTTAGGTGTTGATCCTGCGACAAAGTTGCTCAGTCCATTGTTTAGCGTTGCCGTTGGTAGTCCACTCAAAGTAGAACCTGTTACACCACTCACTGTCACATCTATTACAAAGTTACTGATACCTGTAAATCCGCTTCCTGCCAATAAAGAAAACGAAGTCGTTCCGTTTGTAAAGGCGTTGCCTGGACAATCCAATGTTACGCCAACTGGCGTTGTTGTATTGACTATAACAGTAGCAGACTGCGAAGAACAAGACTGTCTACCAGAAACAGTGACTGTATATGTTCCTGCATCTAGATTAGGTATTACTACTGGATTAGCACCTGAACTTGCAATGTTGATGTTGCTGATAGTACCTGTTGCAGAAGTTGCTATATTTACAAATGTCACATCGTACGTCTGAGAAGGAGTGCCAGATGCTTCTAGAATTTCTACACTGATACTACCGCTTCCTGGAACACCTGTCGCTGCTGCAATAGAAGTTGTAGCAATGGTGAAGGATGGCGTAGCAGAACCAGCGATAGTTACGTTACTTAATTGACTATCTAGCAAACTAGTGCCAGAGTTCACGTTACGCGATGGAGGATTAGTCGCCGTATTACAGTTTGATATAGCGTTTATGCTTACTGTAACCGACTTTAAATCTCCAATATCATTACAACCAAATGTCAGCAGTGGATCGTTGTTAGAAGCTAATCCAAGTAGCTGTAGACTTGGGCTAGTACTTACTTCAAAAATGCCTGAGTCAGAAATGGGAACTCCGTTTGCATCTGTACTTTCGATGACTAGCTCTATACAAGTAGGAATATCACAAAGGTTAGACAAGAAGCTAATAACGTTACTGTAAGGCGCAACATCTAAGAAGTCGACTGTGCCTACATTACCAGCTCCAATAGGTGCTGTCAAGAAGTTATTGACAACTAATGGATCATTTACACCGCTTGTCGTTACAGGAATTTCTAATACTGCTACGTTGTCAGAAGGATCAATATAGCTTACTTCAATAGTATACTCTCCTTCACTTGGCAGTCCTTGAATCATTGTGTTGCCATTGCTGAATACACCTGTACTGATCGTAGAACCAAATATGCCTGCTCCTCCTTCATTAATGCTATAGCTAACTCCTAGAAAGTCAACTGCACAGTTATCCGTCAATACAGCATCTACGTTGATACTAGGTGTACAATCAGGTGTGACAATATTAATTGGTGTGCTTAGTACATATCGCTTTACATTTCCAGTAGTTCCGAAAGCTGGTGTATTCATCATTAATGTTGGGCTAACAAAGTTGAGTACACTTCCGTTATTGTTTACAGTAACAGTAACACTTGGAATCATCGGTGCTTCCTGATCTCTGATCTGATAGATACGTTGTGCAATAGATCGGAAACCGCAATTGTCTTCAAATACCCAACGACGTAATAGATTATAGTTGTAAAATTCTCGCTCGGTCGGCATATATATGGATGGATCGTCATCTTGATCGTTCACATCACCCACTGTAGTACCAGATGGAGCTACATACCCCATAGCACCAATGTTGTTGTTGAAGAATAAGGCTGTATTCGTAGCATCTTCATCTCCAAAGTCACCATCTAGACTATAATCTACCAAGTCATCAATAGTCAAACCGAAACCGCTTAAACCACAGTTATCATTCGGAGATGGACTGAATCCATCTAAGGTATTCAGCTCACTACAGTCAAATGTCTCCACTGGAGAAGAATACGTAAATATAGGAAAGGCAAACCCTGCATTTGGTGCTTCTACGATAGATTCTATTCCAAAAACGCTAGTCGTCGAGTAGTTAGTAGTTGTAAAAAATCCACTATTTTCATAGACATTATTCGCACTACAATCTAACAAGGTCGTCGGCTGAGGTGCTACAGTAACCGTACCCACAATTGGATTGCTTACTGTTTCAAAATAAGGAGAACCTGCATTACTCACTAGAAGTGAAGTAACGGCACTACAGTTTCTGTAATCATCAACAATGTCAATCGTTTGATTCCAGATCGCAGAATTACCAAACTGATCTGTGGCTGTCCAACGACGCGTAATTTGGTTACACAAACGAATACGCCCATTATCTTGTGCGTTATCTCTGTCTTCAGAACCATAGATTTCTCCCTGTCTAGCTCTACTTGGAAAGTCTACGAATCGAGTTGTTATCGGACCTCCACAAAGATCAGGTACATCATTGAAGTCAGGATTCGTTGTATAGTTGTAAACCGAATTCTGCATAGGCGGCAATCCAGAGAATGAACCCATTGCGGTTGGTGATGTTCCAAGACCATCAATTGTATCTTGAAAGTTTCCATAAAAATCATTTAAGACAACCGTTCCGTTTATCGTTGTAATGGTGACAACACTATTATTGTTAGGATCAATAGTATTCGGTATATCTCCTATGCCATTACCATCTGCATCCGCATCTAGGTAACCTGTACCTGGACCAGTGACAGAAAGATCAAGGGTAGAACCAGGTCCACCTTGATAAGGATCTGTACTTTCTGTACACAACAATGCTCTGATTTTACCAATATTAACTCCTGCGGTAAGACGACTTGGGTTGTTTGCAGTAATGTTCAAAAGAGAACCATCCGTTGAAGGATCATCGTTGCTATCTGTTTCGTTCTCCGCATTACCATAACGTGGATCACCTGCTAGGTCAGATGGACCATTATCTAGAATAATAGGAGTAGTGGTACAGAGATTCTGCTCGTAAGGTCCCATAATGATAGGTGACGTACGCTCTACCACACTAATGATTCTAACGGCACGGAAGGTACTACTAACTGCTCCTGGACTATACGAATATTCATCTGCAGTTGAACCTACACCAGGAGCTAAGCCTCTTACATTTCTGAAGAAGATAAATTGTCCTCGTTCTGCTCCAGCTAGTAGATTGTTACAGTTCCCTGGAAAATATTCACAGGTATCAGGAAACGTAGTTCCCCCTACATTACTTCCGCCATAATCTGGATAAAACGGAAATGTACCGTTCGTTCCACTAACAGTAGACATACCACATCCCATGGAAGCAGGATTGACACCTGAAGGAAAGCCTCCCGTACCTGGAACACCATCTAAGTCTGAGCCATCAAAAATGACTGTACTGTTGCTAGGATACTCTAAATCTTCGACCCCTAGAAACTGACCCTGTTGGTTAAAGTATTCAATAATGTTACAGCCAGGTTGCGTGAAACCGATGTTGTTAAATTCTAAGCGTTCCTGACAGCCTGTTTCTATGGAAATAGTGATCTCCATATATGGGACTTGCCCAACACCTAAATTATTAGGCAAATTGATCACTGGTAGATTAGGCGCATTTTCATCCGGGTCAGCTGACCAGCCGAAGGTACAGCCGTTCTGCGCCTGCACCGCACCCAACCCGATGAGTGATAAAAGCGGTATCATGAGTAAGTACCGCATGGAGGGTATCAAGTTCTTCATAGGAAAGTGATTTTGTTTTTTGAAAAAATTCGTTCTGAAATTAAATTAAAAATGGACAGGCTGACCGTTCAAGAACAGACTCCCTGTCGTTGCTTTGACTATATAGTTTAGGCAAAAGAACAGCAGCAAGCAGCAGACTTGTTGCTATTAATTTTCTTGTTGACTCGAATATCGGACACTAAAGAATCATGTATTCCCCATGTCGGTGAATACATACAATGTGGGACTACTTACGCTCAGGTATAGACCTGTACTCGAAGTAACTGTAGAGGAGATGTCGTGCTAATTCTGTGGGAGAAAGGTAGGAATGAGTTGGAAATAATGACTAACTCGTTCTTTGATTGGTATTCTCGTCAAAACTAGCGATAAAGTTTCTGAGTGTTGATAGTAACTATCGAATACTCAAAAAGTGTTTTGTGTTTTGCTTTCTTGTATGGCTTATACTCCTAATGTATCAAAAAGATACAAAATCGGTTGAAATAATTCGCCCTCCTTTTTCACAGGACAAAAATAGTAGAAAGATACCTTCTTCTTATCCCTTAATGTAGGTATAAAATATATATGTTATTTTTATAATGTATGTCAAAAATCGCTTTCCTATTTCTTAATTATTTCATATTTCTCAATCACTTCTCCACCAGATTTCAGAATTAGTAGATACGTGCCTTTTGGGATACCATTTAGCTGGAATGGTTCAACGAATGTGCCTCCATTGACGTGTAGATAAGTCGATCGACGTACGCGTTGCATTTTTTTATTGAGTAAGTTCATTTCAACTTCCCCCTCTCCATTCAGTTCATACCGAACGTTTACTGCACCACTGGCATTGGCGTAGAGCTTTTTGTTGGCTAAAGGTGTAGGTTCTCGTATAGGAGAAACAGCAGGCGGTACACTTGCTTGTACGACTTCTTTTTGTGGTGCTTGCATCGCTAACAGTTGCTTATTAGCAATGCGTAATACGCCTCCTTCTGGCTGCTGCCAAAGTGGAAAATCTGTAGGCAACTGAAATGAGTCGTACATGGGGACGGAAGCTGCACTTCCTGCCTTGTCTACCAGCACAGTGCGCACTTCGATGGCGGATTGATCGACAAAGATGAGTTTGAATTGATTGAAACTGCCACTAGCCATTGTCCATTTTTTATCGTCATTGCTGCCCCGTAGTGGTGCGCCCCAGCAGCCCTCCCCTACGTAGACTGTTCCCGTTTCGTCGTCGCGCACAAATCCATGATCGCTACCAATTCCTTTTGACGGACGTATGGGGTGGGTCATTTTCACCACGTGCGCATCCGACTCTACGACCATATCGACACGCTGATCGTGAAAGAGTGGTGCCCAGTTCTTGTACATTTCCCAGTGTTCTGGCTTTTCGCGGGTGTGTGGAAACATGGTATGGTGATATTGTGCCAGTTTCCACTGCACATCTACGTGCGCGTTCAAATCTTGTTCTAGCCATTCTTTCTGTTCGCCGCCAGTAGGCAGTAGCGTATTCAGTGTGTATGTCCGCAACAAGCCACCAGCGAAAGTGAAAGCGTAGTAGACGTCCTTATTGGGCGAATCAAACAGCGCGTGAATAGACGTGTTGTCGCGTTCATGGTTGCCACGAGCTGCTAAAATGGGAGTCATTCTGCCATCTTTAGCTATCGTCAACTGCCAGTCATTGAGCCACTGCTGCCATTCTTTACTGGAATCGCCACCAGTCATATCGCCTGCGAATAGTACTACATGTGCGCGTAATTTGCTCACCATGATATTCGCATTGCGGCGCGCTTCTCGATAGTTTCTAGAGTCTCCACCTGCGATGACCGACAGACGTTCAGTTGGCTGATCGGGTGCAGTTTTAAATGATAACTGTTGGCTACATCCTTCTGAGTCTGCGATGAGTACATAATATACGGTATTGGGTTTTAAGTTTTGGAGGCGCGCGAATTGGTTGTTCATGCCCTTCGCTTTCGTCGTGTAGTTGGGCGTTTGACTGTAGGTGTAGCGTTGCAGTTGTTGACCTTTGTTTTGTGTATCATAGTAGAGGACAGGGCGTTGTCCACTTATTTGATTCCAAGCGACCACCATGGTTGTCGCTGGATCATCGCGCCACATACAGCGATATTTGTCGGTTGCTGCCTGCATAGGTAAGGTACACAGCAGCGAAAAGGAAAAGAGTAGGAAAGAGAGATTCTTGATGAACTTCATGCAATGTGGAACAATAGTTATAAAAAGATATGACTACAAAACTACGAGACGAAACAACCAAAAGTTGACGATTTTCGTACTAAAGCTCTAATGTAAAAGCTAGTTGAATATTGTAAAATTAGTCATCTTTGTGTTTTTGAAAAGATTTTGCGACGTAGAAGTTTAGTGTACTATTTCAACTTCGACTGTCGAATAGTTAAATAGAGATAACATGTCCTACGATTCACAAGTATTTAGTCTTATCCAAGCTGAGCTAGACCGTCAACGCCGAGGTATTGAGCTGATCGCTTCTGAAAACTTTACTAGCGCAGCAGTTATGCGTGCGACGGGTTCTTGTTTGACGAATAAATACGCCGAAGGTTACCCAGGCAAACGCTACTATGGCGGTTGTGAAATAGTCGACGAAGTAGAGCAGTTAGCAATTGACCGCTTAAAAGAACTGTTTGGAGCAGCTTATGCCAATGTGCAACCACACTCGGGCGCACAAGCAAACGCAGCCGTATTTTTAGCCATTTTGAACCCTGGCGACAAAACATTAGGTTTTGACCTAGCGCACGGTGGTCATTTGTCGCACGGTTCACCTGCCAACTATTCTGGTAAAGTTTACGATGCTCACTTCTATGGAGTTGAAAAAGATAGTGGCTTGATCGATATGGACAAAGTAGCTGCTAAAGCGAAGGAAGTACAGCCCAAACTAATTATCTGTGGCGCATCAGCTTACTCCCGAGATTGGGACTATGAGCGTTTTCGCGCTATCGCGGATGAAGTAGGTGCTTTGCTTTTGGCAGATATTGCACATCCCGCTGGACTGATAGCAGCTGGCGAATTGAAAGATCCGTTGCAACATTGTCATATTATCACCTCTACGACGCACAAGACGTTGAGAGGTCCTCGCGGCGGTATTATCATGATGGGCAAAAACTTCGCCAATCCGTTGGGGATCAAAACGAAAAGTGGCAAGACCAAAACCATGGCAACGCTACTCAATTCTGCTGTGTTTCCAGGTATGCAAGGTGGCCCACTGGAGCATGTCATCGCCGCTAAAGCAGTTGCTTTTGGAGAAGCACTAGCTCCTGAATTTAAAACGTATGCACAACAAGTTATCCGAAATGCGCAAACTATGGCGGGTGCATTTGTGCAAAAGGGCTATAAAATCATTTCAGGTGGCACAGACAACCATTGTATGCTCATTGATTTGAGTGCAAAAAATGTCACCGGTAAGCAAGTCGAAGAAGCTCTAGGCGAAGCGGATATTACGGTCAATAAAAATATGGTGCCTTTCGATGAGCAGTCGCCGATGGTGACTTCAGGTATTCGTATCGGAACGGCAGCCGTGACGACTCGTGGTTTTCAGGAAGATGACTGTTTGCACGTGGTGGATTGGATAGATGCGGTAGTCATGGATATTGAAAATGGCAACTTGAAGCAAGAGATTCGCGGACAGGTGAATGCGCATATGGAGCAGTTTTCGTTGTATGAGGATAGGGTGTCTGTTTAGGGGCTAGGCTATGTGGATTTGAAACATATAAGACATATAAGGTCATATAAGCTACGATGAAACTTATGCTTTTGTAATAGCTATCTTTTTTCTGGATGGAGCGTATCGTATCAAAGGTGCAACCTTCGACTCACTAAGTACGACTGAAGTCGTACCCTTTTGTTATGAATACACTACTTGATTCATGGAACATAACAGAAGCGTATGATTTTAATCATACGAGTACTAACATCTCTAATAAAATTCGATGAACGTATCAAAAACACTATTGACAGAGTTGTTTTGGTGGATTGTGACGGCTTGTGTGACGCTGGTCGTTTTATTTCCTATCATTTCCGCTGGCGAGTATCGCTTTTTGTGGTCGAATGTTTTCTTGATCGTTACCTTTCTAACATTGACACGTTACATGTTTCTGCTGCCCCAAACGTTTTTGAGCCGCGTAGAATGGCTGAAAGGGGCGATGATTTTGTTCGCGCCTATCCTCATTTTTTTGGTTGTTCAAGAAGTGAATCGTTTCCAAACCTATCTGGACGAATCGGAATGGAACAACGTCGTATCGGGTGGCGCAGCACTACGCAATGAAGGTTTATCCAAGTACATTTATACCGAAATGCTCTTTTTCGGCGTAGCAGGTGTTATCGCTTGTTTGGCATTTCCCTTGCGGATGCTGATTTCAATTTGGCGAGTGCGGAATCTGGGAAGGGAGTAGAGAGGAGAGCTTCGAGAGGGGAAAAGTGAGAGACGAAAGAAATGGTATTTGACTGATGAAGCATATGCATTGACTCTTGTAATAAGCTGTATTTTTATCGGTTGTTCAGTTCACCAATTTATCAAACAAAAAACATGATCAACTATAAAACAAACGGCAACTGGTTTCAAGACTTAAGTCATTTATTCACCAGTTGGACAATGGTAAAGATTTTTCGCTCAGTACTTGCTTTTGGCGTCTATGTGACAGTGGTTTGTGTCGGTTTAGAATGGAGTGGTTGGGTAGATAATATGTTGTTCAACACCTCTATTTATTCTCTTCTGGGTGTCATTTTGAGTATCTTTTTGGTCTTCCGTACTAATACTGCTTATGATCGCTGGTGGGAAGCACGCAAACAATGGGGCGCACTTGTCAATCATACCCGTAATATGGCGATCTATGTCGACACCATGTTTCCCGAGCAAGACCAAGTGGTACGTCACTTCATGGCGAAGCACATTTCCAATTTTTGCATTGCGTTAGTGGAACATTTGCGGCAAGGCACGAAGCTAGAACAGTTAATCTATATGAGTGATGAGGAACGTACTGCCTATGGCCGAAAAGGGCATATCCCTAATTACATTGCTCAACTTATTTTCGGGCGCATCGCGTCGGGACATCGACAAGGTGAAATCAATGAAGGCGACTACATCAATATCAAAGCACAACATCAGGCCTTACTCGATATTCTGGGTGCTTGCGAGCGTATCAAAAAGACACCAATTCCTTTTTCTTATGTTGTCTATCTACGTTTATTTATTCTTATCTATGGACTTATGCTGCCATTTGCAATGGTGAGTAGTTTTCACTGGCTGAGTATTCCATTAGCCATGTTTATTTTCTTCTCTTTGTTAGGTATTCAGTTGATGGCGGAGGAAATCGAAGACCCATTTGGACTAGATTGCAATGATCTACCAACGGCGAATATTGCCCATACGATCAAGCAAAATGTATTTGAGATTTTGGAAGATCGAATGAGTCAAGCGCGAAAGGTGGAGCTGTATGAGAAATTGCATTAGGGAGTTGAAGAGTTAGCTATAGCATGACTAAATAGTCCACCAAAAAGAAAAGCTTCACCGAAGCGAAGCTTTTCCAAGAAGGGACTAATCACAAAAAATTATAAGGGATAGAGTCTATATGAGTTCAATAAAAAATTCACCTTCTTAATGTTTTCCTTTCCAAATCAACTCCTCTGCGATTCCTTGATGAGTCGACTTGGAAACTAAAACAGGTGAATTATTTCATTTCACGGTTATGAGTTCAATAAAAAATTCACCTTCTTAATGTTTTCCTTTCCAAATCAACTCCTCTGCGATTCCTTGATGAGTCGACTTGGAAACTAAAACAGGTGAATTATTTCATTTCACGGTTGTCAGTTTAGTGAAAAGTTAGATGAATCAAAGATGTGAGATGATGAGATGTGAGTAGTGAGATAATTTAGTGATATTTTTAAAGGTCAGCACATTGTGTGTTGACTCAGTTGTCTTCAAAAACTTTACTGCTGAGATGAGCTTATCCGCTGAGATCATCTCACGTCTCACAACCTGCCTGCCGCAAACGATAGTCAGGCAGGTCTCACGTCTCACGTCTCACAATCTCACATCTCAAATCTCATCAATCAATACTTCACAAACCGCTGCGTGTGCGTTTGTCCTTGTTCGTCTATTACTTGTATAAAGTAAATACCTGGATTTAAGTTATTGATGCGCAATTGATTGTTGTTGTTATCCAACCATGCTTCTTGCATCAATTGTCCATTCATATTGGTGACTTGAACGCGCTGTGCCGTTAAGCGATTGATCGCAATGTTTAAGTAGTCGCTGGCAGGGTTCGGGAAAACGCTGAACTCTAGGTTTTCGGTTATCACATCAAACGTAGTCGGCGCGTCGAGAGCGGAGGGCGTCATGAATACATAGATCGCTGACCAACCTGCCCAAGTCGTGCCACACTTCGCTGACAACTGATATTCATAGACCGTTGATGCCGTTAGACCTGTTAAGTCTGCGGTAATGGTATTGAGGTCTCGCTCTTGCCAATCTTCCGTATCAAACTCACGCCATCGAATTCTGTATTCTCGCGCTCTTGGCATCGGATACCAATTGACGCGGACGCTTGTTCCACTCTGCAAATCCACCGATCGTGGCGACGGAATACCACAAGTGCCAGGCGTCACGAAAACATACACATCCGACCATTCTGACCAGCCTAATTCTCCACAGTTGGTACGAATCTGATATTCGTAAGTCGCATTTTCCTCTAAATCAGTCGCGTCGTACATGCCTTCCCGAGAGGTCTGATACGACCATTCGATTTCTCCTGCTGGACGGTAGCGAATTTGATAATACTCTGCCAATGTACCTTCTTCCCATTCGATAGAAATGTTTCGCCCGTCGATGCTGACACCTAGTGGCGTTGGAATGTCGCAAGTGGCTTCACAAGCTTCTGGTGCCATGAATAGATTTTCAAAACGTTCTTCGGCACTACAGCCATCGTCTGATTGTAATTGCAAATGCAAGGATACGTCCATTCCGTCTGCTATTAAGCTATCCAAACGTATGTGTTGTGGGCTGCCAGTCGCATTGAACGTAAAGGTTCGGTCGCCGATCTTCGCAATGATTGCTGATGGATTGCCCTCATAGGACATCCGTATTTCTTGATAGTAAGTTTGCTTAGTAGGGTCGCAATCACTTTGGTCAGCTGGTGTAGCACTGTTCAGCGCACAGGATTCGACTGCGTCACCTACAATATTGACCGTATAGTCTTCTACCTCACCGTAGCCAAATGTACTACAAGAGCGTTGTACTTGATCGTCTTCGTCAAACCATTTCATGCTGACGCGCATTCGGGTTTCGCCTTGTGACACATCACCCGGGATAGTTAAGCGTCCACTGATCGCTTCTTTGGTCGGTTCTTCGCCTTGGAACACCAATTCGCCAGCATCATCGAAGTCCATATCTTTATTAAAATCGATCCAAATCATCCATTGCTCCATATATTCTTGACGACGAAAGCCTGGTGCTAATCGAACAGTAGGCGTACTGCCTCGCTCTAAGTCAGTCGATAAGTTGGTGAAGTCACCGTAGCCACCGTCGCGCTCTGTTTCGTTGTCAATGTCTCCTACTGCTACTCGTGCGATCCATTCATATTTGACATCGTCTCCATTACTTCCGCAGTATGTTGGCTCATCTCCACCATCATCATCTCCGTTGTCATCGTCGTCGTCATCATCGTCGCCGCCACCGCCGCCACCACCTGTGAGTGGAAATCGAGGATTGATCCAATACCAGGTGTTATCACTTTCGATGGTCTCATCCACTTCGTTAGCTGCGTCGATGATATACCCTAAGTAGTAATTGCCAACAGGTACAGCTGCATCAGCTAAATCCGCTTCAAAAGTGACGCCAAAGTTCTCCCCACGTTGCAGACGAGGCACTGGCTTAGACCCAACAAAATAATCACTGTTCGGAGAAAAGCTATTGTCTTTTGACAGATAGAAAGCTACTTGCGATGGTGTAGAGCGCGCTTGCCCTCTATTGGTCACTAACACAGTGGCTGTGATTTCCAAACCAAGCGTAACTAGATTATCGCTTGCTTTTGTTAAGTTCGGTTTGCCGTAGCCACCACCATCATCATCGTCGTCATCGTCGTCGTCGCCGCCGCCGTTGCCTCCACCATTATCGCCATCATCGTTACATTCATCGGCACTCGCATTTAAACAAGAAGCAGAACCGACTTTGGAACGAATTAAGTTGCCTGGCAGTGGCCCGAATCCTTTGTTGAAATCAATGCCTGAAGAGGTCAAGTGGCAGTAACTCATAATCGTACCACCTCCGCCTGGAGAAGGACCTCGCTGACATCCCCCTTCTGCTGGATAGCAACCATCAATAGCACCACCTGGCCAAGAGCAGCTATGGGTATGTGGTGAGCCTAAATTATGCCCTAGTTCATGTGTTACGACTTCGACTGTCCAAGAGTAGGTCGGAAATTGAGAGAATGAGTTGCGAATGTTGGAATAAGAAACCGCGTAGCTCGGCGTACATAGCACACCTACAAATGCTACACCACCATTATTGGCAGGTACAGTTGACAAGAGTTGGGCAATATCGCCATCAAAGTTACCTCCTAGTCGGCTTCTAAAGGCGTAGAGTGCTCCAGTCGATGAAGAGGTCGGATAGTTATCATCTGATGTCCAAACTTTGACGGCTGATATTTTGGTATTCACATTTTCGTTGTCGTACAATAGAGCCACAACATTGAACATAGCCGACACGAAGTTCGTCGTTTCACTTTCGCTGCTACCATTGTCTAGGTATGTACGATAGTCGGCTTCAAAATAAATTTCAACCAGTTTGCAGTCGTTCATCTTTCTGTCGCCTGCTTCATCATCAATCATTTTACCGTCTATGACTGGCAGCTCATCTGATGCACAGTCGCGCGGATTATCTACCAATAAATTTTTGGACTCGTAAAGAATGTATTCTTCACCAGCTGGAAATTTATTTTGTCCCAAATGTCCAAGCACCCAAGTCTGCCCTTTGATAGAAAATACAGCATGTACTTGATTGTCGAATAGACTCAATGCGACCATAGAATTAGGATCGCTTTTCAAAAAACCATGATAATACAGACCTGGTGTATAATCAATCGGTTCGTCATGCTGGTTAGTGACATAAAAATCGTTGCTCAATGGTTGGCTTTCAAACAAGTCCAATTCCAGCGTTTCACCGCTTTCGGTAGGTATTTGTAGAAGCCAGCGATCTGGACGTTCCAAATTTAGTTTGCGAAGGGTTGTTTTATTGAGGGTTAAAAAGTTAGCTGCTGCCACAAATTCCTTCGTGATTCGTGAATTTTGAGGAGCTAATTCAAACAGTTCTTCGACCAGAATATCAGTAGCATATGCGGCATCACTACCATTAGTTTGGGCGCGTAATACATTATAGCTAAATAATAGCAGAGCAATCCCTGCTAAGAGATGTTGACGTAATTTCATTTCAAAAGACGTTTAGTGTTATGGTGACATAATTTGTCGATGACAATAACCTAAGTCATTGAGCATCAATTCACTAACTATCTTTATAGTATTACCAGAAAAGTATCTGTGGTAGGATACGTAGCGTCGTGTTGTGTGTTGATTATGGAAGCGTCATGCGTACTATTTAGATCACTATTCGTCAAAAATGCTAGTGAGTGACGAAGAGTTCTCTGTGCGTTCAATGAAAAATTGATCTGATCTTTCATCATTCGTTTTTAAAAACAGTCGCAAGATAGTGGGAAGTGACGGGGCATGCTAGTGAGCATTAGCATACGGCGGCTTTGAGTAACGAACGGGCGTTGGTATTGCCGTTATTGGTGGTTGGTGTAGGAGGCGACTTGTAGCATTTTGTCTTCCAATTCATGTACTAATTCCGTAAAACGCGGGTTGCGTTTGATGTCGCGATTGCGGTGGAGTGGCAAATCGACCTTCAAATGTTCGACCACACGGGCAGGTGGCGCACTTAATATATAAACGTCATCGCCTAGATAGATCGCCTCTGAAATATCGTGGGTGACAAACACAATAGTTGGGTGGAACTGATGCCAGAGTTTGAGTAGCAAATCCTGCATTTGCAAGCGAGTATTGATATCTAATGCGCCAAACGGCTCGTCCATCAGTAGAATATCAGGATTAGCAATCAAGCTGCGAGCAATAGCGACACGCTGCAATTGTCCGCCCGATAAGGTGGGATACTGCGCGTACTTATGTTCTTGTCCGGCTAATCCCACCAATTCAATCATTTCCATCGCCTTTGCCTCCCGCTCCTGTTTGTCGATGCCTTTATATTGTAATGCCAAAGCCACATTGTCCAATACCGTCATCCAAGGCAGTGACGAATAGCGTTGAAAGACCATACTGACGCGTGTCGCATCGTTGATCGGTTTCCCTTTCACCAAAATTTCACCTGCCGTCGGCTGCTGCAATCCAGCTATATAACGCAAAACCGTCGACTTTCCAGAACCTGACATCCCCATCAAAACGACGAATTGCCCTTGCTCTGGCTTGTCTTCCACCAAAAAACTCAAGTCCTTGATGATGTAGCTGTTCCCGCCATCGTAGCTTTGGTCGATGTGGTTGAGTTCGATGATGTTGGGGAGGGCGGTATCTTGAAATGGCATGTTGCTGTTTGTAGAACTGTTGAACCTGCCTGACTGTCGTTTGCGACAGGCAGGCTGAAGAATTGATAAGCCGTAAATGTACGTAAATGTATTTCTATTGAAGATATTCGTAGTCGACATCTCCTCCTGAACTGACCGATTAACACGTTATCAATTCATCAGTTTTTCAATTCATCATTCATTTAATACCGCCAGCTCGTCAAATCCGCGCCCTTCGGCGCATACGCTTTCACTTCCTCCGTCCACTTTGGAATAAACATCCGATGATAGCGCAGTCTGGAAATCGCATTGGTTTCAGTAGGATCACCATTCCAACAGTGTTCGGCGCGGTCGCCATAGGTCACTTCGCCTTTGTAGGTCGGTGACTCCGTCGCTTGCAAAATATCTTCAATCAAGTAGACGGCATTGTTCAAATAGTAATTATCCATATCACCACAATACACATGAATTTTCCCTTCCCAATCTTTGCCGTGCTTCTCCCAATCGCGCTGAATGATGTACGCTAGATCGTAATTTTCCTTCCAATGTTCCGCTACCTCATGGTCGATCTCGCCAGTCAATTTATTCCAAATCCGTTTTGGATAGCCGTCCTCCCCTATTGGCGAATAGACCGCCTCCCAAATATCCCACTGCTGACCAGAGCGGCTCTTAGTGCCTAATGCGAGTTCGCGCAAATTCATGTCGCGCAAAGTAGCATCCACATTGCCGAGGTAATCGCGATGTCCTGGACGCAAGGTATTTTTGAATTCACTGTCTAAATAATATGCGTTTTTGTCTTTGTATAAATCGACCAGACAATAAGCGCGAAAATCGACTGGATCGGGACAAGCGGCGTAGCAACCGCCATATTCTTTTGGATACTTCACTTGTACTGCCAAAGCTTCCCAACCACCTGTTGACCCGCCATACACAAATCGCGCCCAGCCTTCTCCGATACCGCGAAATTGCTTTTCGATGTATGGAATCAGCTCATACGTGATCGCATCGCCGTAAGGGCCTAAATTTTCAGAATTGACGGCGTAGGAATCATCGTAAAATGGATTGGCGTGTTGAATTTTGATGGCGAGTACGCGTGGAAAATCTGGCCCAGTCCATGTTTTGTAAAAGTCGTACGCTTCTTGCTGCACGATTTTGTTGTAGCCTTCTAGTTGGAAGCGTTCGCTGTAGTCTGGTTTCAAATTCGGATCGGGTGGCGTGGTGCGAAAACCATCAAAATCTTTCGGAAAATGTCCGTGCATGATCGCGAGTGGATACTTCACATCAGGATGCTCATCGAATCCTTCTGGCAACAGTATGTGTGCCCCCAAGTACATGGGTCGTCCCCAAAACTCACTCAGCAGTTCACTTTTGATGCGGACGTGTTTGATGTATTTCGTGTCTTTAGCTGGTTCTATTTCAGGAATGGTTTGGTCGAGGGTCACTTGGATAATTTGTGGAGCATTTTCAGCAATCGTTATCTTTTTTGGCATCGTGTACGTATTGCCTGGCGCACGATTCCATTGTTGTCCTTCCCCTCTGTCCATCGGCATTTTGACGGTATGTCCGTCAGCGCGGGTGAAGGTTTCGTATTTGTGTAGTAATACTTGCAAGTAATATTCGCCAGGCGGCACAGCTTGTAAACTTTGAATGGGATAGCCAAATGCTGCTCCGTCTACTGTCACCGCTTCCTCTTTCGACCAATCTTCAACATCCATTCCAAAGAGCAGTTGGGTATTCGGTCCGTCTTTGATTTGGAAACGGGGTTCGGCACTTGGATCGGTGGACAACATTAAGAGTAAGCGTCCGTCTAGGTCGTTGGCTTCGGTGTGTTGGACTTGCACGAGGAGTTGGTTTTGGGCGTGCATCGTCATTTGGGGAAATAGAAAAAGGAGGAGGAGGAGTGAGCGCATACGGATCTAGATTTTTTTGTGAAGATAAGCTTTCAGTCGAAAACTCCTCAAGAGGACTTCCAAATTTTGAAAAGTAGACGACTTTGATTAACTTTCACTGAAAAATTAGTAGTCTATGAATGAGTACGACAAGCCTTTCAACTATTGGAAAACACAAGAAGTGGAGGAAATTTTTAGAATTTCGCCGAGTAAAAATGATAATTTATTCTCCGAATGGCTATCTGCGGATGCACTTATTACGACGGAAAAGCAGAAACAACTCAACGATTTACAAAATCATCTAATTAGCCGAATTGACTTTTGGAACAAGACAGCTAGACAGTTTTACTTTACAGGATCGCTCATGAACTTAGTAGAATACGATAATGATTTCTACAATTCTTTTTGGCAACAGCAACTCTCTGTCAAAATCAATGAAGAAATTACCGTATCAGGTAACCTAGATTTTTTAGTGGCAACTGGCAAACAAATTCCACGAACACCCTTTTTTGCGCTTCATGAATATAAACCTGAACCAAATGTGAGTACCGGTCCAATGGGACAGTTACTCATAGGTATGGTTGCCGCTCAACAAGCCAATCAGGCAAAAGGATACGACTATCCGTTGTATGGAACGTATGTAGTTGGAAGGCTTTGGTTCTTCGTATTGTTAAATGGCAAAACGTATAGTAAAAGTCTCGCCTACGATGCTACCCAGCAAGATTTGACTGCTATTTTTCACATTTTGAAAAAAGTAAATGACTACATTCAGCAGTCGCTTTCTACGGAGTTAGAGAAGGTCTAGTCCTTTTCTACTCATCGGATTTATTACTTTTCCTACTTTTTTGATCTATTGACTAAGTCGTTCTTTACCCGCCCAGCAATTCCTATCTTCGCCCTCCAAAAGCAACAAGCATGAATAAGCGTTTCCTCAACTTAGGTGTCATTATAGGTACGTTAGGCACTATCGCTGGCATTGGTCTATTGATTATGGGTGAATGGCTCATTGGAGGCTCCGGTACAGTTGCCAGTGCTGGACTTGCTTATTTTAGTTATCAAAATGCCAAAAAACAAGAATATAAAACCGACTAACATGACAAAGCTCATGAGCTGGACAGGTGTCGAACACATCAACGACGCGCAACTCTTACAACTCTATCAGCAACTCTTACTACCGCGCTTGATCGAAGAGAAAATGCTGATTTTATTGCGCCAAAACAAGATTAGCAAATGGTTTTCAGGCATTGGGCAGGAAGCCATATCTGTTGGAGCAACAGCCGCTCTACAAGCCGATGAAGTGATCTTTCCGATGCACCGAAACTTGGGTGTCTTTACGACTCGTGGCGTTCCGCTGCAACGTTTGTTTGCGCAATGGCAAGGCAAAGCATCGGGCTTCACGAAAGGGCGCGACCGTTCCTTCCATTTTGGGACGATGGAGCATCACATTGTTGGTATGATTTCGCATTTAGGTCCGCAGTTGTCGTTGGCGGATGGGGTTGCTTTGTCCTATAAATTGGGAGAAGAAAAAAAAGTCAGTCTAGCCTTTACAGGTGATGGCGCAACAAGCGAAGGCGAATTTCACGAAGCCTTGAACGTTGCCGCTGTTTGGCAATTACCAGTCATTTTTGTCATCGAAAATAACGGTTATGGACTCTCTACGCCCACCAACGAACAATACCGCTGCGAACGACTGAGCGACCGCGCCAAAGGCTATGGCATGGAAGGCGTGACGATAGATGGCAACAATATATTGGAAGTCTATCAGACGATTGACTATTGGGCGAAACGAATCCGCGAAAATCCAGAACCCGTCCTCATCGAATGCGAAACCTTTCGAATGCGCGGACATGAGGAAGCCTCCGGAACAAAATATGTGCCTGATGAGCTAATGGCGCATTGGGCGGAGCGTGACCCTGTTCAAAATTACGAGACGTTGCTGTTGGAACGTGGTATTTTGGAGGAACAGCGGATTGAGTTGCTTAAAAAAGACATTAAAGCAGAAATTAATCATGCGCTGAAAGAAGTGGCGAAAGAAGACATAGTGCAGTCGACCGTAGCCGTAGAAATGCAAGGTGTTTATGCACCCCACGAATCGACAGCTATTGAACCAAAAAGCGAAGCAACTAAAGAAATTCGCTTCATAGATGCTATTTCCAACGGACTTCGACAAGCGATGGAACGCCATGATAAATTGGTGTTGATGGGGCAAGACATCGCGGATTATGGAGGTGTTTTCAAAATCACAGATGGTTTTGTCGAGCAGTTTGGGAAAGGACGAGTGCGCAATACGCCTTTGTGTGAAAGTGCGATTGTTGGCGTTGGTTTGGGTTTGAGTATCAATAACTGGAAGGGGATGGTGGAGATGCAGTTTGCGGATTTTGTGAGTTGCGGCTTCAATCAAATCGTCAATAATTTAGCAAAAATTCATTATCGCTGGTCGCAAAAAGCCGATGTCGTCATCCGAATGCCAACGGGTGGTAGCATGGGCGCAGGACCGTTTCATTCGCAAAGCAACGAAGCGTGGTTCACGCACGTGCCTGGCTTAAAAGTCGTCTATCCTTCTAATCCTGTCGATGCGAAAGGTTTGCTTTTAGCTAGTTTTGAAGACCCAAATCCAGTCTTGTATTTTGAACACAAAGCTTTATATCGCAGTCTGTCGGCGGAGGTTCCTAATGACTTTTATACCACTCCAATTGGGCAAGCAGCTATTGCCAAAACAGGCAGTCGTGCGACGATTTTGACGTATGGATTAGGGGTGCATTGGGCGTTGCAGTTGGTGGAAAAAGAAAATGTAGATGTCGAAGTTGTGGATTTACGGACGCTTGTTCCATTGGACTATGAAACCATTGAAAACAGCATTCGCAAAACACATCGAGTACTCATTTTACATGAAGATACTTTGTTTGGTGGCATTGGTGGTGAATTGTCGGCGCACTTGGCAGAGCATTTATTTGAAGAGTTGGATGCACCTATTTTGCGCGTGGCAAGTTTGGACACGCCGATTCCCTTTGCGAAAACCTTGGAGAACGTGTTTTTGCCAGTGGAGCGGTTGAAGGAGGGCGTGGAGCAATTGTTGGCGTATTAGTAACAACTCTATTACTGTCTTATTTGTTAGTTGTCATATAAACTTAACACTACTTTTTTCTAAAAACTGAATTGATATGGACGTGTTAGCAATTAAAAATGATCTATTAAGATTGGTGGTAGCAACAAATGATGCTGCTCAGTTGGATATGGTGCGGAATTATTTTAAGATTATCAAGTCGGAAACGCTACCTTCTGTAGAAATAGATGAGCAGGAAAAGAGAATGATTGATATAGGATTGCAGCAGATAGAGGAAGGAAAAGTGATTTCAAACGCGGAAGCTAGACAACGTATACAACAGTTTTTATAAGCTAAGTCAATAGAAGCATATAACTCTTTCCGTTCATTCAATATATTTTTTCCTCTTCTATTCAAAAACAGCTATATTGCAAATATAAACTTTAGGGGTGTCCAAAACGGACTGAGAGCAAACCCTTATCACCTGATGCAGATGATGCTGCCGAAGGGAAAAGTTACTTTGCAGAGCAACGAATAAGCTACTGTGCCTATCTTTCCTTTTCGTCTCCTCTTTTGCGTATAACAGAAATGTATAATGACGATCCATATCAATAAGGAAGCGCACGAACTAAGCGATAATACTTCTCTACAAGAGGCGTTGTCTCAATTTCAGCTTCAACAAACAACAGGAATTGCCGTTGCGATCAACGAAGAAGTCATTCCAAAACAATATTGGAAAGAACGGGAGTTGAAAGATCAAGATCAAGTGTTGATTATTACAGCAACACAAGGCGGCTAACGCTAGATTTGGCAAATTTTCAATATTTACCAAACCTTCCTGAAAATGCTAATCAAATCATTTATTCGCATCCAGCTAACGGCTAACAGCCAATAGCTAAAAGCTTAAAAAACTATGCCAAAAATAGATAAAATCCCCACGAAAGACGTCATCACCAGAACGCCTTTTCCCAAGTCCAAAAAGATCTACATTCCAGGTAAAATCTATGACATTCAAGTGCCGATGCGCGAAATAGCACAAGCCGACACCATAGAACGCAATACTGGGAAACGCTTGAGCAATCCACCGATTACCGTCTACGATACGAGTGGACCGTACACCGATCCCGAAGCATATATCAATGTACATAAAGGGTTAGCACCTATTCGAGAAGCGTGGATTAAAGAGCGCGGCGATGTCGATGAGCTACCTTTTACTACTTCCGTTTATGGGATTGAGCGATTGAATGATGAAAAGTTAGATCATCTGCGTTTCCAGCATCTCCGCAAACCGATGCGCGCGAAAAAAGGCGCGAATGTGTCGCAAATGCACTACGCGAAAAAAGGAATTATCACGCCAGAAATGGAGTACATCGCGATTCGGGAGAATCAGTTGCGCGAAGAGATGGATGCAGATTTAGCGAAGCAACATCCTGGTTTTAGTTTCGGCGCGAACATTCCAGAAAAGATCACGCCAGAGTTTGTGCGTGACGAAATCGCAGCTGGACGTGCTATTATTCCGAACAACATCAATCACCCTGAAAGTGAACCGATGATTATTGGGCGCAACTTCTTGGTGAAAATCAATGCGAATATCGGTAATTCGGCAGTGACTTCTAGCATCGAAGAAGAAGTGGAAAAAATGGTGTGGGCGACGCGTTGGGGCGCAGATACCATCATGGATTTATCCACTGGTCAAAACATCCACGAAACGCGCGAGTGGATCATTCGTAACTCACCAGTGCCAGTTGGTACTGTACCGATCTATCAAGCATTAGAAAAAGTAAATGGCGTTGCCGAAGACTTGACTTGGGAAATCTTTAGAGATACGTTGATTGAGCAAGCAGAACAAGGCGTGGACTATTTCACCATTCATGCTGGGGTACGTTTGGCGTACATTCATTTGACAGCAAGTCGGGTAACTGGCATCGTCTCCCGTGGTGGTTCCATCATGGCAAAATGGTGTTTGGCGCATCATCAAGAAAGCTTTTTGTATACGCACTTCGAGGAGATTTGCGAGATCATGAAAGCATATGATGTGGCGTTTTCGTTGGGTGATGGGTTGCGTCCAGGAAGTATTGCAGATGCGAACGATGCTGCGCAGTTTGCAGAGTTGAAGACTTTGGGGGAGTTGACCAAAATCGCTTGGAAGCACGATGTGCAAGTCATGATCGAAGGGCCAGGTCACGTTCCGATGCACATGATTAAAGAAAATATGGAGAAGCAGTTGCAAGAGTGCTACGAAGCTCCGTTTTATACACTCGGTCCATTAACGACTGACATTGCGCCAGGTTACGATCACATTACTTCGGGTATTGGCGCGGCGATGATTGGTTGGTTTGGCACGGCGATGTTGTGTTATGTAACGCCAAAAGAACACTTGGGTTTACCAAATCGAGATGATGTCAAAACTGGTGTGATTACGTATAAGTTAGCCGCACACGCTGCCGACTTAGCGAAAGGACATCCTGGTGCGCAATACCGCGACAATGCCTTGAGTAAAGCGCGTTTTGAGTTCCGCTGGGAAGATCAATTTAACCTAGCCCTTGACCCAGACACCGCTCGTCAATATCACGATGAAACGTTGCCAGCGGAAGGCGCGAAAGTGGCGCATTTTTGTTCCATGTGTGGTCCAAAATTCTGTTCGATGAAAATTTCGCAAGAGTTGCAAGACTACGCTGACAATATGAAAGTCGATGAAGCAACAGCTGCAGAATTGGGGATGCAGGAGAAGGCGGAGGAGTTTAAGGAGAAGGGAAGTGCGTTGTATCTTTAGGAGCTGTTGGCTATTGGCTATTGGCTGTTGGCTGTTCAGCTTATAGCAAAGCTTTAGCTATTTTAGCTTAGATTGGTGTAAT
>CAYLPW010000011.1:0-40346 GCA_964385665.1 uncultured Saprospiraceae bacterium | reverse complement strand
CCAAACACAACTAAAAGCTCATCTGACTTAGTCATGATGGGCTTTTTTTGTTGGTTTCTATTTCTTGCGTTCCACCACAAAATTGACCAAATCCTCCAATGACTCTCGCGCAGGAGAAAGAGGCAGTTGATGCAATATTTCGAAAGCTTCCTGACGGTAGTCATTCATGCGCTTCTCAGTATACTGTATACCACCGCTTTGCCACACAAAATCAATAACTTCGCCTACTTTTTTTGGGTTTTCATTGTGGCGTTTAATGAGATTAATAATATACCTACGCTCTGACTTACCTGCTTTACCTAATGCGTAGATAAGTGGCAGCGTCATTTTCTTTTCCTTGATATCAATACCACGAGGTTTCCCGATATCCTCATCACCATAATCCAATAAATCATCACGAATTTGAAATGCCATCCCGATTCTTTCCCCAAATTGGCGCATTAGTTGTATCGTTTCTTCATCTGCACGTACAGATGCTGCTCCGACAGCGCAAGCTGATGCAATCAGTGAAGCCGTTTTACCTCTTATCACTTCATAGTAGATAGATTCTTTGATATCTAGTCTACGTGCTTTCTCTATCTGCAATAGTTCACCTTCACTCATAGCTTCTACTGCCTCGGACATAATCTCCAATAGCTTAAACTCTTTATTGCGAAGGGCGATTAACAAGCCTTGGGAAAGTAAATAATCGCCTACTAACACCGCTATTTTATTCTTCCATAGCGCATTGACAGAAAAAAAACCTCGTCGTTTGTATGCGTCATCGACGATATCATCGTGAACCAAAGAAGCAGTATGCAGAATCTCTATCATAGAGGCACCTACATAAGTAGGATCTTGCACATCACCACAAGCTTTTGCACACAAAAACACAAACATAGGACGTACCTGTTTACCTTTTCGTTTGACGATATAATGCATCACGCGATCTAACAACGAGACCTTACTTTTCATCGCATCCCGAAAGTACCGCTCGAATGCTTTCAGTTCAGCTTCTATAGGTGCTTTAATCTGATTCAAGGTAGGACGAACGGTCGGTGGCGATTGCTGCATGTTCATTCAGTTTGTAGCGAACACATAAGATGTATTCAATAAACGATTATCCTACGTTTGGTAGTGACAGCCGTTTAATTTTGTGGTGTATAATAGTCTTTATTTACAAAAATTGATAAGCATAGAAATGATCCTTCAAGATTTACTTTTCGTTGCAAACCCCGAAAGTTTTCGGAGTTCATACTATACGGCACAACTCTGCTTTTCTACTCAGCAACAGAAACCCTCAAATTCCGATTGATTGATTCACTGATTAAATTTAGAATCTCTAATTTTTCTCCTTCTAAAAACTTATTTGAATAAAGACTAATGGTGAAGATTAAAAAACAAAATTGAAGAAAAAACAAATCGATTAAAGCTAAAGTTTCAATTTTAATTGAAAGTATTGAGGGATTGAATATGGAGTGAGAATGGTAAAATTAGAGATTTTAAGGAAATCTCACGTTATTTGCGAAAATTTGCAATTTCACTTAATAGATGATAGGTTTTTTATTGTCAAATGAGGTGGTTGGGATTATCTGAAAAGATTTACTCATTTTACGTTTTATGCTATTATCTTTTTTTAGAACTAATCGAATATACAATAGTTTTTTTTTCCTTTTTTATCTATTGCTGCTAAGAAGTAGTTTTTTGGTACAGGGAGAAGTGGATTCTTCGTTGATTGTTCTATCTAATAGCGGAATATTAGCGGAATGGTTGTTTAGTCAGCTCGATAGTGGTGGACGGTGGCTGATTGAAACTGTCACATGGATAGTATTGATAGCACAGGCTGTCTACTTAGCCTTTATCATGCGAAGACACAAACTGACGGATAATTATGTATTATTGCCAGGGGCTATGTATCTTTTACTGATGCATCTAATCCCTGAATTCTTACCGCTGTCTTCGCTTCTACTAGCTAATACGTTTCTGATAGTTGCTCTCGATCAATTGATGAAGACATACCGTAGCTCTTCAGCGGCGAGGATGATATTTGACGTGGGTATATGGATAGGTGTTGCTTGTCTTTTTCATTTCTCTTATGGCATATTTATAGGATTGAGTATAGTAGGTTTGGGGACAATGAGGGTGTTTAAAATAGGTGAGGTATTGACGATGTGGTTGGGGCTAGCATGTATTGCCTTCCTTACTTTCGTCTATGTATTTTGGAACGATCAGTTGCTTATGTTTTGGAGTAATCAAGTGAGTAGCAACATCAGATGGCTAGATTTCCAGATAATCAATCAGTTATCTTCATATGTCGCTTTAGGTCTCATAGCTGTAGTTGTAGGCATAGTTGTTCTCAGCTATTCAGCCGTAGTTCAGCGACAAAATATGCAATACCAGAAGAAAGCAAACGTACTATATTGGACGTTACTATTAGGTGGACTAGTAATCTTAATTAACGTAGATAACACGTTGGCACAGGCGGCTATCATAAGTGTGCCAGCAGGTGCTTTACTTGGACTATTATTGGCTAATATTTCTAAAACAACCGCAGAAGTAGTGCATTTGCTGTTACTTTTTGCTGTATTGGTCTGGCAGTGGCATCCTTATTGGCTAAAGTAAAGGAATAAAATAGGTATGAGATGTCCATAATTTATTCGTCATTAGAAGACACGAAGAAATGACTATTCGATCGTGGCAAGCCTTGCTTGACGGTAGATAGGTTTCATCTAGTCATCCAGCAAAAACTAAAAATAGATATATGAAATTTGGAGTAGTTGTATTTCCAGGGTCGAACTGCGATGATGATATGGTGCATGTGCTGAGAGAAGTAATGGGGCAGGAGGTTGTAAAATTGTGGCACAAAGACACTAATCTTAATGGATTTGAAGCAGGCGATTGTATTATTGTGCCTGGCGGCTTTTCGTATGGCGATTACCTTCGTGCAGGAGCTATCGCTCGTTTCTCTCCTATTATGTCCGCCGTAGTCGAGTTCGCTAAAGGAGGTGGCTATGTTTGGGGTATATGCAATGGATTTCAAATTCTATGTGAGGCTGGATTGTTGCCAGGAGTTTTACTACGCAATACGCATCAGAAGTTCATTTGTAAGAATGTTCATTTGGTTACACAGACTAATAACTCTCCTATTACGGCTACTTTGCACGTGGGACAGGCTCTACGCATACCAATAGCACATGCTGAAGGGCGTTATTACGCGGACGAAGCTACGCTACAAACCCTATCAGACAACGATCAAATTCTATTTAAGTATTGTGATGAAAAGGGCGAACTAGATGCATCTACTAATCCTAATGGGTCTACGAACGATATAGCTGGCATCTGTAATGAAGAGCGAAATGTATTTGGTATGATGCCTCATCCTGAGCGTGCCGCCGAACAAGTACTAGGCAATCAAGACGGGAAGTTACTATTTGAATCGTTGCTGACAGCAGCTCGAATGGAAACTGCATAGGGAAATCATGCCGCATTGTGATATTTGTAGTTACATTTGTATGACGGACATCTTCTTGTTCTAGTATTTCTGACGATCAAGCAAAAACACATGCTGTTTCATTCTCTGGAATTTGCAATTTTTTTCGTAATTGTTTTCGTAGTTTATTGGTTTGTTGTCAATAACAATCTACGTAAACAAAACTTATTCTTGCTGATAGCAAGTTGCATTTTCTATGGCTGGTGGGATTGGAAGTTTTTGTCGCTTATTTTCGTCAGCATTATTGTTGACTATGTCGTAGGCATAAAAATTCATGAGACAGAGGAGAAGCAACAGCGAAAATACTGGCTATGGGTAAGTCTAGCGGTCAATTTAGGGATGCTAGGCTTTTTCAAATACTACAACTTTTTTGTAGGTAGTTTCGTCGATGCTTTCTCCACTATTGGCGTCAATTTACAAGCTAGAACACTTAATATCATTCTGCCAGTCGGGATTAGTTTTTATACCTTTCAAACACTTAGCTATACTATAGATATTTACCGAAAGCGACTAAAACCGACTAGGGACTTCATCAATTTTGCCGCTTTTGTCAGCTTCTTTCCTCAACTTGTTGCAGGTCCTATCGAGCGAGCAGCTAAGCTTTTACCACAGATAGAGAAACCTCGACAGTTCGACTATGCACAAGCAAAAGACGGATTACGCCAAATGCTATGGGGTTTCTTCAAAAAGATAGCTATTGCAGATGTATGCGGACAGTATGCAGATTATATTTTTCAGAATAGCGAAAACCTCCATTCGCTTGTTCTGTTAGCCGGAGCATTACTATTCCTATTTCAGATATACGGCGACTTTAGTGGCTATTCGGATATTGCTATTGGAACGGCGAAAATATTCGGCATACGATTGATGATTAACTTCGCCTATCCACTATTTGTGCGTGACTTCGTAGAATTTTGGCAAAAATGGCATATTTCGATGATCCGATGGTTCGTCGATTATTTAGGATTAGCATTAGGAGGGAGTGGAGGTAAAATATGGCGTCGCTACCTCAACTTTATGGTTATCTTTACTGTAAGTGGACTGTGGCATGGACCGACTTGGTCGTTTGTTTTCTTTGGGTTTATACATGGTGTGTTAATGGCAATCTCGTATTGGCGAAGACGAACGTATAAGATTCGGTACGGTCGGATAGTAGCTGAAGGAAAAATGTTGCCCTCTTTAAAACTAACGCTACAGTTTGTCTTCCTGAATGTATTGGGAGCATTAACGGCAGTATTCTTTCGAGTACAGCATCTAGGGGACGCCTTCCGATACATTGGTCGCGTATTTTGGAATCCAGAGGGAATGTGGATGCCGATTGGTTGGGATATTCCTTTACTGCTGTCTATTTTATTTGTATTGGAATGGGGCAATCGACACAAAGAACATCCATTGCAGTTTGAACGATTTGGGAAAGGCATGCGGTTAGCGACTTACTTTGGATTAGTCTATCTCTGTGTTATTTATTTTGATACTAATTATTCATCATTCATTTATTTCCAGTTCTGATGGAAGGTATTTATCAATTTATAAAGGAGAGTGTAGCACACGGACTAATATTTTTAGTGCTAGTGACTGCAATAAGTATAAGTCTATACAAATGGAGTGGCGATCGCGAGCAGTATTTTGAAGAGTACGAGGTAGCAGGAGTGCGCGCTAAGTTGGAGGTATACAAAGAACATCATGAGGAATATAATGCGGTCTTTTTCGGTTCTAGTCGTACGTACAACCAAGTAGATCCAGCCATTTTTGATGAAGTGGTCGGCACAAATTCTTTCAATCTAGGCTATTCGGCCGTTCAGCCATTTCGCATTTTTGATTATATAGCGACAGTTGCCGAGTTAAAACCCGATTTAGAGTATGTTTTTGTTGAACTGTCGCCACTGCCACGGTTGTATGATAAGTTCAAGGAGTCACAACATCTGCACGCTTTAGACAAAGATCGTTATTTGATTGCGTTGGATGGGTTTGCCAAAAATGATCTACCTACTCGCGTTCGTTTGGAATCGACCAAGGATTACACTAATTTATTAGCTTATAAATATATTGGATTTAATAGTGCCAAACGTTGGCGTGCAGTACTTGATATTTATGAACCACAAGAGCGGTTTATAGATAGACAGCCCTATGCAACAGCTGGTTTCTTTCCTACAGATAGCGTTAAAAATGACAACTCGCCTATGCAACAGCGACAACGTTATTTTCAGAAGCATCCTGAATTGATGAATAAATACGATCATTCTACGCAGCTAGAACACCTCACCAAAGAGCGCGAACAGCTAGTGGATGAATGGAAAAAGCTACAGAATTTATTCAGTGAAGATACCGAAATCGTACTTCTCATCCCGCCGCGCAATCCAGAAGACGCTATCGTGCAAATAGCTAATTTGAACTATTTTTTGCAGAAGGAGGGAATGACCGTATTTGATTTTTCAGATTCTGACGACTATCCCGAATTGTTCAAGATAGAGAACTCGAATGATGAAGTGCATTTAAACCTGAAAGGCTCGCAACTATACACACGACTCATCGCAGAAAAAATAAAAGCTTCAAATTAGAAGTACATTTGTTTTTAATTTCTGTGCCAATTCGTGATACTATTTGTTATCTCCTATAGATGAGGTGAACAGGACGCATTGTCGCAACTATCATTTGTCTTAATCAATTACCTATTCATCTCCTAAACCAATACATTATTCAATAAGACAACACCAAATCCTACTTATGAGTCAAGTCATCAATCATAGTTTATTCACCGATTTTGATATTCAACTGTTTCGTTCTGGCACACATTACCGAATGTACGAAAAGATGGGGTCACACCCGATAGAAGTGGACGGACAGCAAGGCACACAGTTCGCCGTCTGGGCACCTAATGCCCAATATGTATCCGTCATTGGTGACTTCAATGGCTGGAACAATCAGGAACATCCCTTATCTTCTCGTTGGGATAGTTCAGGTATCTGGGAAGGCTTCATTCCTGATATTGGAAAAGGAACTCTGTATAAATATAGTATTCAAACAAAAAATGGCAACTACATTGTCAAAGGAGATCCGTATGCTCGCCATTGGGAGATTCCTCCGAAAACAGCTTCTGTAGTCTGGGACTTAGATTACGAGTGGAAAGACAAAGAATGGCTGACGCAGCGTGCTGAAAAAGCGGAGCAAGCGCAACCTTATTCTGTCTATGAAGTACATATTGGGTCATGGAAAAAGAAAGCGAATGGCAACTCACTATCCTATCAAGAATTAGGGAAAGAACTAGTAGAATATGTACAAAAAATGGGTTTCACACACGTGGAGTTCATGCCTGTGATGGAACATCCGTATTATCCTTCTTGGGGCTATCAGGTGACAGGTTATTTTGCGCCGAGTAGTCGATATGGGACGCCAGAAGAATTTGCTCAATTGGTCGATCAACTACATCAGGCAGGTATTGGCGTTATCTTGGATTGGGTGCCTTCGCACTTTCCAAATGATGCGTTTGCTCTAGCTCAATTTGATGGAACGCACCTATACGAGCATGAAGATCCACGCAAAGGATTTCACCCAGATTGGAAGAGTGCTATCTTTAATTATGGTCGGAATGAAGTCCGTTCGTTCTTGATTTCTAATGCGTTGTATTGGGTGGATCGCTATCACATAGATGGACTGCGGGTAGATGCGGTGGCGTCAATGCTGTATTTGGATTATTCCAGAAAGGAAGGGGAATGGATTCCGAATGAATATGGGGGTCGTGAAAATCTGGAAGCAATATCCTTATTAAAAGATTTCAATCAAGCAGTCTATAAAGATTTTCCTGATGTTGTTACAATTGCTGAAGAATCTACAGCTTGGCCGGGCGTTTCTCGTCCCGTCTACACTGGCGGATTAGGTTTTGGACAGAAGTGGATGATGGGTTGGATGCATGATACTTTAGAATATTTCAAGCGCGATACGATCTACCGAAAGTTTCATCATGGCAGCATTACCTTTAGTATGATCTATGCCTTCTCGGAAAACTTCATGTTACCTTTGTCACACGATGAGGTAGTCTATGGAAAAGGCTCTTTGATGACTCGAATGCCGGGCGATGAATGGCAAAAAGCGGCAAATCTACGTTTACTCTTTGGCTATATGTATACGCATCCTGGTACGAAGCTCCTCTTCATGGGTGGTGAATTTGGACAGCCTAGCGAATGGAGCCATGAAGATGGTCTGAACTGGACACTGCTAGATCGACCAGTACACGAAGGAGTGCAAAGTTGGGTGCAAAAAATGAACGAATATTACAAAGACACGCCAGCATTGTACGAGAAGCAATTTGACCAAGAGGGCTTTGAGTGGATAGAGGCGGGCGACGCCGAGCGTAGTATTTTGTCTTATGTGCGAAAAGGAAATGACGGTACGCCTGTTCAACTCATTCTGTGCAACTTCACGCCAATTCCACATCAAGATTATCGCGTAGGTACGACAGCGGCAGGTACGTACGAGCGCGTTGCGAATAGCGACGATAAAGCGTATGGAGGTAGTGGAATGATTACGAAAGAAAAAGTAGAAACCAGCGATGAAGGCTGGCACTTTAAGGACTACTCTGTGTATGTCGATGTGCCACCTTTGGCGATGATTGCTTATACGTTGGTGGAGGAGAAAAAGTAGATAAGAAAGCATCATCGAAAAGAGTTTATAAGGCTATTGAAGAAGCCAATCTTTGTCAGGAAGGTTGGCTTTCTTCGTATTTGACATCGACTAAAAGTCACTAGCGAAGAGGATTGGAAGGATAGAAGGCACATTTTAACCATTTCCTTGTTTAGAAGAGAAAGTGACTACTTGAAAATCAGTACGTCTGAAACGTCACTATTTAATAGTTAATACAAGGAAGTTATGAAGAATATATGGATATGGGTGGCTTGTTGTACTTTTACTACCATTGCACAAGCTCAGTTTACGACAGTCACTTATGATCGCTCTCGTGCTTGGTTCAATGATGGACAACCCTTGCCAGCAGAAGAGGCGATGATCGTAAAAGGAACGGTCGATAATAGTATTCAGCTAGTAGAGTTGAATATTTTATCACCAAAAGGAAAAGATGTATTGTATCAAGCGAGTTGGCAGCAACAAGGAGATGCAGAAGCTATATTAACAGTACCTTATCCGCTACGTCCTGCTGAGCGGTACGACTTTAAGATAAACTTCTACGAAGAACTAAGTGACCGCGACCGAAAGGAGCTAGTACAACATCTACAGCAAACGATGAATACCTACGTCGATGTCAATTTAAAGGGCAGCAAGGATTTGGACTTGCGCAAGAGTAGCAAAAAGATTCTGAAAGAAATGCAAGAAGTGACGGAGGTGGTACTATCACCCTATCGCACCAAACGTGGGTATTGGCAGTCGTCGTACTCAGAAGTGGTTCGGTTGAAACTGGAGCAGTTAGACAAAGCAGATCTGGACAACCAATTTGCAATGCAAGATACTAGCTTAACAAAGGAAGCACGACGTATCAAAAACAAAACCCGCTTGATTGACGAGTTGCAAACACAGATTGATCAAGAAGTAGAACAGCTTCTAAATACAGATGTCCTGATACTCACCAATAGTCAATTTATAGACGACTACCCGACAGAGAAAAAGCGCAATATGCTATCCTTGAATGTGGGCTATGGCGGTATTTATTTTGATGGAAATTGGGAAGATTTGGATTATGCGGCTTCGCCTTATGTGGGCTTGGCGTTTCCGTTAGGCAATAGTGTATTAGGCGCGAAAATTTTGCGTAACACATCTGTGACGATGGGTATCTTTTTGCAGGAACTAGAAAATGCACAGGGAGAAGTTGTGAATGGCTTTTTGATTGATCGACCGCTGTATTTAGGATTGGATCATAAGCTATTTCAGTTCATTCGTATCAACGCTGGCGCTACCTTTTTGGAAGAAAATGGAGCGAACAACAAGAATGTACTCGTTCGTCCCTATGTGGGATTGAGTGCTCGGATTGATTTGGGTGTTCGTTTGGGGCAGTAGGAAATGATAAATATCGAATATCGAACAAGGAATGCTAAATCATGAACGATTAGAGAGCATTTTTCTTCTTCGATATTCCTTATTTGATGTTCTAGACCGCTTTTCGCTGCTGTTCCAACGCCTTTTGCCGCAACACTTCATCCACATTACTCTCCCAAGCTATACCGCCAAACTCCGCCTGCATTTCTAGCAGGTTTTGGTCAATCCAACTTCTCGCTTTCTCAATAAATACCTCGACATTTTCATCGAAAATAGGCTTGCCATAACGAATCTTGATGAATGTGCGTTTTTTACTATACGTACGAATGAAGTGGGAAGCAAAAGAGTCATTGCGACTAATCCAAGCATCGTGCGGACATTTGTATTCCATGGCTATCGGTATGATGGGAACATCCATTTTGACTGCCATCGCAAAAGTACCTGGTGAAAAAGGTAGGGTAGTGGGGCGATCACCCGTTGTTCCTTCTGGATAGATAATGACAGAAAAGCCACGTTTTAGCGCGTTGGACATCGCTACACGCGTTGCTTTTCGACTATCAGGATCTTTCCGATCGACAAAAATAACACCAATAAAGTCGGTTGCATATCCAATAAGCGGCCAATCCCGAATTTCTGCTTTGGCAACTACGACTGACATTGGTACATTTAAAGAAACACCGCCTGGATCATAATACGTGCGGTGGTTGCCCACATACAAAGCCGACTCAGCAGGTGGCGTACCTTTTACATCAATCTCTATCCCCATCAACCGCCGATAATGCCGCGCAAACTTGTAACGCTGCTTCAACCCACGTTTCAAATCACGACCTTTGAATACAGCTACAAATAAGTATTGGCTCAAATGATATAAAATCAGAAGAATGAATACGACGAATCGAAAATAGCCACGTAAATTTTTTTTCATTGTTGTGTTTATTTGCAGATAGAAGGGTCAATAGAGGAACAATGAGTTTGATTGCCACCGTTTTGTATCAGCCTATTGCTGAAAGGCTAAAAGCCAACTGCTAATCGCTCCACTACTGCCGTTCATATCGACCATAAAACCATAGACGCGGCATCCTCTTCGTATCATCCCCTTCATAGTAACCGTAGCCGATGATTTCATAGACCTTATCTTTCACTTCTTCTTGGAAGTACTCTATTTTTTGTGGGTTTTGCTCATTGCGTTGCCAAATAATAGTATACTCGCCCACTAGACTACCCCGATGTCGAACGATTTCATCTGGCTTATTGACCATACAAATTAGCTGCTCGTCTTCTACTGTATTGATGCCTTCACTTTCGACCACTTTCTCCTCTCCATTGCTATCAACATAGCGATCGATGATGCGTACGCGCTGCAAGAATGGACTTTCTGAGGTATATATCTGCTGAACATCTATGGTCTGAATGAGCTTGAGACTTGGTTTTTTTAGTTGGCTTAAACTCAGATTGGTCAACTGCTCGTCTTCTTTTTTAGGCACCTCCTGATCTTCAAATATCTTGAATTTGCCGCTCCATGTTCCATCCAATGCGCTATAAACGCCTCCATATCCGTCTGCTGGTTGGAAGACATTAGATGGCTCGATGAATGTAGCGATTTTGGGAGATTCTGACTGGCAGTTGTTGAGTAAAAGGAAAAGCATCAGGAAAAAAGAAGCCAGCTTCATAGTTGAGCGGTTAAGTAGGTGCAGAATTAAATGAATCGTCTACTACTGTGTAAACGACGAACTAACTACCTTTGATTGGTTTTCGATTAAATAATTGACCTTTGGACAATCATCTAGATAGCATTCATAGTCTTTGGATTGGTACAACACTCAGCAACCTAGAACTGTTGACTTTGCGCTCGTTTGTAGCTCATGGACACCTATTTCATCTCTGGGTGTATGAAACATTAGAGACAGAAATGCCAGACGGCGTAATCGTCGAGGATGCGAATCAAATTTTAGATCAAAAACATATTTTTCGCTACCGAGAAGGAGATATTGGCAAAGGGAGTGTAGCTGGATTTTCGGATATTTTTCGATACAAACTATTGTACGATCAAGGTGGCTGGTGGGTCGATATGGATGTGACTTGCTTGCGTCCGTTTTCGTTTGATGCTCCTTATGTTTTTCGTCGACATGACTTTTTACCTGTGGTGGGTAACATCATGAAAGCTCCAAAAGGCAGTCTAGTAATGAAAGCAGCTTTTGAACAGGCTTTAGCGGAAGTCGACGAGTTTAACACTGACTGGCTAAAACCCGTCGACATTCTCAATCAACAAATTGAGCAACATAGTTTGCAGCACTATATTCAAGACCGTCTCTGCAATCCTGATCGTTGGGAACTCATTACGCTTTTTCGAGAATCGAATTTAGAACCAAAAGAAGAATGGTTCGCTATACATTGGATCAATGTGGAATGGAATCGGCGGAGCTTTGAGCGCGATATGGCGGTGGTGGATTCACTTTATTATCAGCTCTTGCAAAAGTATACTTTACCTGTATCTGCTATTTTTCCCCTTTCTAAATGGCAACATATCTATCTGAAATTTCGGGCAAAACTCATCGTTCGTCTACCAAATGCTTGGCGACTACAACTCAAAAAAATATGGACAAAAGAGTAACCGTCGCACACGTCATCTCAGATGCTGGTATTGGTGGGGCGCAGGTGTATGTTTGGCAATTGTTGCAGCGGATGAGCGTGGACTTTCGACTGCTTGTCATTTGTCCAGAAGAAGGGCACTACGTCGAAAAGTACAAGACCGCCGCCGCAGAAGTGATAGGGATTGACTTTCAGATGGCACATCATCGCTTATTGTGGAAGCTTCGAGCTATTTTTCAGCAGAAAAAAGTGGATGTGATTCATGCGCATTTAATGAAAGCGTGTATTTTTAGTGCATTCGCAGCGGTGGGGCTGAAGGGAGTAAAAGTATTGGCGAGTTTGCACGGGGATTTAGTAGCACGAAACTATAGTGCGATGGCTTTTCGGTTGTTTAGCTCACTGAATTGGGTGGCAGCACGTACGAATATTCAGTATTTGTGTATATCGAATGCGGAGCGAAAAGATTTATTACAACAAGGAGTACCGAGGGAAAAGCTGCGTGTTATTTACAATGCAGTAGACACCAATTATTTTAGCTTTCAGCCTGTTGATTATAGAAAGGGCGACCCACTAAAAGTTGTTTCTATCGGTCGCTTACATGAGTCAAAGGGCATACTGACTTTATTGAGAGTAGCCAGCCGATTAGTAGATGTCCAATTTACAATCGTGGGAGAAGGTAATCTGAAATCCACTGTACAGCAAGCAGTTGTTCAACTAAAAAATATTCAGGTGTATTCTTTTCAGCAAGATGTCCGCCCTTTCTTACAAGCAGCTCACTTGTTCGTTTTGCCTTCCAATTGGGAGGGTTTTGGTATGGCGATAGCGGAAGCAATGGCAGTGGGGCGGGCGATAGTCAGTACACGAATCGGTGGTATTCCAGAATTGGTAGAAGATGGTAAAAATGGATTTTTGTGTGTGCCAAGAGATGTGGACGGTTTGGTAGAGGCAATTCAACAATTATCTGATCGACCAGAATTCCTGATTCAATTTGGAGAACGAAATAGATTAAAGATAGAACAACAATTTAGTCTATCTATTCTAACAGAGCGGTTGAAGATATTCTACTTAGCGTAGGTCTAACCTTCTCAACAGCTGCTTTGCTGTAGATTTGACGAAAAGAGTTCGACGTAAAAAAGGAGAAATGATGCTCGCTGCATAAGGACTTTGATAATAGAGCTTCTTTAATCGAAGACCAGCCACTGTTGCACGCTGACAGCATTTGTACCAAACAATAGATAGCACTTCTCGAAAAAGTTGTTGGTCGAAAATAGCTTGATTCACGACAATTGACTCTAAGCGTTGCAGCCAATCATTGATTTGATTTAACTCATCCATCGTCAATAGTTGATTGTTACTATCCGAAATTAAAAGTTGCGTAGCTAGGTCTTGCTGCCTATATGGAATTTGATAATAGTCGAACTGCGATTGGTAAATTTTTTGAATGGACTCAAGCTGAGTCTGTTTGTATTGCACACTCACACTTGTCGTAGAGAGGCGAACGCTCAAGAGTGGTTGTAGTACATTGAGTGCATTTGACTGCTGTAACATACGCGTCAATAATTCATAGTCTTCGGCAATAGGATGGGCTTCTGAATATTGAAAAGACTGATAAAAACTAGCCTCTACAAAAAGACAAGCGTGTGCCAATGGTGTATAGAAAAGGGCGCGTGGGTGTAAATATTTTTGTTGGAATTCCAGCCGTTGAAGCTGTTCTTGTGCTCGGCTTCGGCGTTTAGGAAAAAAGCGATACGCTGTACCACAAAATCGGCAATTAGCATTTTTTTGAAGTGCTTCGTACTGTTTTTGTAGACGTTCAGGGTGTGCAATATCGTCAGCATCCATACGTGCGATATACTTACCTTGGCAGAGCGATAAGCTATCGTTCAGTGTTTGGATTAGCCCCTTATTTTTTTCGTTTTGATAGAGTCGTATTCGTTTATCTTGTTGTGCAAATTCGTTCAAAAGACGCCAACTTTCATCTGTCGATCCATCATCTATGACCACCAACTCTAAGTGTTCATAAGTTTGCACTAGTATGCTTTTGATACTCTCTGATAAGTAAGGCGCGGCATTGTAAACAGGCAGCAGTACGGAAATAAGTGGTAGTTTTGTAGCAGTCAGTTGATTCATATATGTCATCTTCAACAGCAAAAATACTACTTGCCCGCACTATTTGGGATCACCATGCCCAGCATAGTGGTTATGATAATGTATTTCGGTGTATGGAGGGAGAGGAGTATGTTCATGTGGTGCATGTGATTCGGCAGACACCTAGTTTCTTGCAGCGTGTTTTTGACTTTCTATTTTCGCTGATTTGGCGCGACTTTCGTGAGGAATATGGTAGCACTTATTTATGGTTTGAATTACGTCTCATTTGGACAATGCGGAAGCAAAATATTAGACTTATTCACCTTACAGACGCGGAAAAAAATTATAAGTATTTGCCTCGATTTTTGTTGCGTTCATCTATCGAAAGTATAGGAACAGTTCATCTTCCGCCCTCGTTCTATAAAGCTGGCTGGAAGCAATTAGATCGACTCCGATTTTTAGATAAAATGGTCGTCCTGGATGAGCGATCAGTCCGTTTTTTCAAACAACACTTCCCCGAAAAAATAATCCTATATATTCCTCATGCTGTTGATACTAGTTATTTTAAACCACCACAAGTGGCCAGGGATGACACTATTCTACACTGCCTTACTGTCGGCTCATTTATGCGTGACTTGGATACGGTGCAAGCTATTATTCTGCAGCTAGATCAAGACAATATCACTACTATACACTTTCATATCGTTTATCCATGGCGACGACTGCATCAGGTAGATGGGTTTCGCTTCACGAAGATGTTGCAGTTGGAGCAAGTACATGCTTATAATGATTTGAGCGACGATGATTTGCTTCGACTCTATCAGCAATGTCATGTTATCTTACTACCATTGTTTGATGCGACTGCCAATAATAGTTTGTTGGAGGGAATGGCATGTGGGATGGTGCCGATTACCAATGCTAGTACCTTGTATCTACCTCCGTCAGTAAGTGGAATAAGAACTATTGAAGAAGTCACATCTGTTATCAATGACTATGCTTCAGATCATAGGCTATATGAAGTCCAAAGTGAAAAGAGCGTATCAATAACATATGCACGATTTTCTATTTCCACTGTTTTAGAGCAGCTACAGTCTTGTTATGAGTAAGCGACTTTTATTTATTGCCCCAGTACCTACACATCCAACAACGGGAGGAAACCGTCAGCGTATTTTAAGTTGGGTAAAGTTTTATCAAGGGCAAGGTTATACAGTAGATTATTTATATATTCGGGATCAACGGGTAGCGTCCACATCAGTAGATATGATTCCCATATATGGAAGAGAGAGTTACTTCGAGGTAGCTGTTAAAGTAAACTCAATAGGAAAAAAGTGGGCTAGGGGACTGGTTAGAATAGGTATGATGCATGAAGATATATTAAAGCACTCATTTAATATAGAAGTAGATGATTACTACAAATTCGATGATAACATATTCACTAAAATTAGCGAACTAACAAAACAGCGTCATTACCATGCAGTCATTGTTTCTTATATCTTTCTATCGAAACTGCTGGACATAGTTCCAGATACAACACTAAAAATATTAGATACGCATGATGTATTTACTAACCGCTGGCGTATTTTTCAAGAAGCTGGACTACAGCCTGATTGGTTTTCCACTTGGCAGACAGAAGAGCAGAAGGCATTAAATAGAGCGGATCGGGTAGTAGCTATCCAACATCGGGAAGCTCGCTTTTTTGAAAATTTGACGAATCTGCCCATCTATACAATCGGTTTTCCAATTCAATCATCGATGTTGATAAAGCCCCATCAGTTTGTTCCCCATCTATTATATATTGGATCCAGTAACTCGATCAATGTTCATGCAGTTAGTTGGTTTGTAACGGAGGTGTGGGCTAAAATTTGTGTAGACTTTCCTGAATGTATTCTTTACATTGCTGGTAGCGTCTGTGAGCAATTAGTAATAGATAGTAGCTTGTCAGCACAAATAAAACTAATAGGGAAGGTAGATCAATTAGCAGATGCCTATCAATTAGCAGATATTGTTATTAATCCAGCACAAATAGGCACAGGACTAAAGATCAAGTCTATTGAGGCACTGAGCTTTCGAAAGTTTTTGATCAGTAGCTCAATTGGTGTAGAAGGAATAGAAAGTTATATAGGGAGGACTGTTTTATTGGCTGATGATACAAACATGTTTAAGAGACAATTAAAAACTGTTCTCTTCAATGAAAAAAGAAGAGAAGACTTAACTAATAATATGATTCAAATGAGACAAGAATGGAACACATATGTAGGAGATAATTTAGTTAATCTAGTCAAACAGGGGTGAAATGGTTTAAAAAGCTAAGTGATGAAAGGGTGGATCATCGAATAGAAAGTTTGAGATTTTTAATACCTTTTTTTAATATATAATAGTAGAAATAAAATGAAGTTACAAGTGGCAGTGGAGGAAGATAGTAGAGGGGATTTAGCTTAAATGAATTATGTAGGGAAGCCCAGTCTTCTGCTAACCATCTGTGCTTTTGATTGCTAAACTGTGGCTGTTGATTCAAAATATGATATGCACTCTTTGATACTGCAACATATTCCTTAAATCTTTTTCTTTCTAAATATAGATTCCTTTTTGAGAAAGTAACACCAGACCTATTAATTCTGTAGTAATTTAATTTTTCATTTATGAAATGATAATCATAGTTAGCTAATACATTAATTACTATCCACCAATCGCCACAAAACATAAAGTCTTCAGGTAGTTTCTCTAACAATAAACTATTTCGTCTAAATAAAATTGCGCTTGCATTCACTATAGATAATCTATAGAGCAGTTCTGTTGCTAATTCTACAACACCACTTCGACGACCACTCTTTTCAGACAATGGCTTCTGATAAATAGTAGGAACTTTACAAATATGATCTCCACTCTCATCTACAAATAACGACCTACATAACGCAAGTCCAACATTATCATCTTGAAAAGCAGTTACCATTCTTTCTAAAAAGTCAACTTCCGCCCAGTCGTCGCTCTCTGCGATCCACACTAGTTCGCCAGAAGCATACTCCATTCCTTTTCTCCACTGTATGAACGTGTTGCCTGTATTAGTTTTATTAAATAGAATACATTTAGTAAGCGGATGTGATCGATAGGTTTCCAATATGGATATACTCTGATCTGTAGAAGCATCATCTAATAGAATGACCTCAAAGTTTTGATAAGTTTGGTGGTAAATACTATCCAGTCTCTGTCTTAAATAGCAAGCATGATTATAATTAGGGACGATTACTGAGACTTTCATTTGAAAATTATTCTTACATATTTTGTGACTATTTTAAAAGGATAAGTCAAAAACTTACCTATTCTATACTCCATTGAAGATCGAAGTAGATTCGCTTCATCGTGGAGCAGATTTCTATCGTGACAGATAGATGACTCTACATAGGAAAACTTTGAATCATCATTCGTTGCAAGAGCTATCAAATATACCGCTCCGCTCAAATTACTTCTTCTTACAGCGTCATAACTTACTTGATACCTTTTCTCAAACTTTATATTGTTCTCCTCATATATTATTGAACCAAGGATTGGTTGTTGATTGAGTATGTTCACCGTTTCGAAATGCTTTCTAAGTAAGTCTGTAAACTCTGTTTTTGAAAGTTCTTTAACATGAAAAGGATTCTTGTAGTTGATAAAGCTTGAATAGACATTTTTGTCAGGTGTTGAGATAATTAGTAGACCATTCTTTTTAAGAACTCGACTTATTTCTTTTAACATGAGGTCATGCTGTTCAAGATGTTCTATTGTTTCAAAGCTAATTACTATATCTATAGAGTCATTTATGATAGGAATATTGGTTACACTTCCAGTTAAGAAAGATAAGTTTTCTTGCTTATATTTAAGTCGAGCGCGTTTTATTGTTGATGTATCTATATCTACACCTATAACTTTTTTAGCTATTTTTGACAGCAGATGACTACCATATCCTTCTCCACAAGCTATATCTAATACTGTACCTCCTTTTGCATAATTCATAGCAAATGCATAGCGGTGCAGATGTTCTACCATAGTATCATTATGAATGAACGTTTCCAACCTTTCTCCTGTCCAATTTATCTGTCTTGACATTAAAAGTAGATTTACTCACTTTTTTTAGTTTTCCAAGATAACAACGGGCGAACAATGCCTGGGAATTTTCCTCTGTAGTCTCCACGTGCGTTCTTTTCCTCTACATCATCGTAGACTTCAAACTCTATTTCCTCTTTATACCAACTAAAAACTTTAAGAGGAGAGGGATTAAAGAAGGCAATTGATATGACATACCGTCCCTCATTCAAAAGATTCGCAGGTATGGCACAGAAACTGTTATAAATTCCAATGGAAGAAGGCATATTTCGATCCTTATTCAAATTATGAGAGTCAAATATATTTGTTCCATTTATGTGATGAATGTTTAGTCCTTCAATATAGAGGATGTTGGATTTCTGTACCTTGTATTCTATGCTGATAATGATCTCTTCACTTGATTTAAATAGCCTCTTTGTTTTGTTATAATTATCAGTTACCTGAGTTTTCAGAAGTACAAAAGGTTCGTCTTTATCTACTGATGAAAGCTTTCTACTTTTACTATTTGGAAGCATATATCCACCTGACATATAACTTTCGACGGCTATTTCTATGTCATCATCTAGAATTTGTATTCCGTTCTGAAGAATAATACCTCGATCACATATACTTCTTAATGCATTAATATCATGACTAACAAACACTACTGTTCTTCCACTTTTACTAACTTCATTCATCTTTCCAATGCATTTCTTCTGAAAAGCAGCATCCCCCACCGCCAACACTTCATCTATTAACAAAATTTCTGGCTCCAAATGTGCTGCAACTGCGAATGCGAGTCGCAACTGCATACCACTTGAGTAGTGCTTAAGAGCAGTGTCTAAGAATGTCTCTACGCCACTAAAGTCAACGATCTCATCAAAGTGGGTTTTAATTTCTTCTCGTCGAAGTCCTAATATTGAACCATTTAAATATATATTCTCACGTCCACTCAATTCAGGATGAAAACCTGTACCTACTTCTAATAGACTTGCCACCCGCCCTCTGGCTTTAATGTAACCACCTGTTGGTGGTGTAATGCGAGAAAGAATTTTTAAGAGTGTAGATTTACCTGCTCCGTTTCTACCGATAATACCAACACTTTCACCAGATTCAATATCTATATTAATATCCTTTAACGCCCAGAAATAGTCTGTTCTGCTTTTATTAAATGAACCTATCAGTTGTTCGCGAAGTGATAAATAGTCTGTTCGGCTCTTTTTAATCTGATACTTCTTATATAGGTTCTTGATCTCTAAAATCAATGCCACGTTTTTGTCTTTTTACAAAGATAAAAGAAAAAAGAGGCTGCCACCGACAGTGACAACCTCTTTTGAACTTTAAAAGTATGACTATTGGCTGATGACAAATTTCTTCACCTGTACACCAGCTTTACTTTCTAGTAAGATTAGATAAATTCCAGCTGTTAAGCTACCCGGATAGAAGGTGGAGGTGTTCCAACCTTCTTGAGTATTTAGTGCATCGATCTGTGTTAATACTTTGCCATTCAAATCCGTGATGTATAGCTTCACATCAGATGTTGTCGGCAAGTAAAACTGTATACGCGCTTCATCCAATACTGGATTCGGCATTATCTTCATACTGAGCTCGCTAGTAGGAGTAGGTGACTCCTTACTACGGTCTTCAACTACTACCTCTTGTTTCTGTTGCTTATTCAATCGAGTTGGAGGTGTTAGCGAGCATCCTCCCAAGAACGCATGAAAGTCACTACCCGCCTCAGCATGAAATCCAACTTGTAAAGTGATGAGTGTACCAGCACTATAAATAACAGTCGCACCTGAATTGATGATATTAGATGCTGTAATAGTATTACTAACACCTATGGATTGAATATCATTATAGGCAGTCGTGATTGTCTGATCAACTGGACAACTTTCAATAACAAACGGAATAGGTCCTAAACGGTTATTTAAATAACACGTCTCTGTAGGTACTTGATTTGGATTAATATTGATAACAACAAAATAATCATCTTCCATCAAACCCAAGTCTAAGTCAGTGTTGTAGTTTAAATTCAAAAGGACAGACGACTGTGCATTTACTGTAGGGAGTATACTCATTTGTGTAGCTACAATGTTTTCATTTTCATCTAGTATGAGTAGCTCCACATCAACTGGATTCGTAACATTGACATCTGATAAGTTTGAAACTGTTACATCAATACTTAAGTTATCCCCTAAAGACAATGAAGGTGAGTTGAAGCTGTAACTTACATTTGGTGCAACTGCTAAATCTGGTACAGGCATATAGTAAACGCGCCAATACTCTAGCTGAATTGGTGTACGGTCTACTTCATCTATACTTTCGAGGACTAATTTAATATTTGGATATGTAATTGCACTGATAGCACTTAAGTCAATGGGCGAGCTACTCTGATCGCTTAGTAAAATTGTTTCTTGTCCTGTGACATCTACCCCAATCACATCAATACTTATCTGGTCGTTAGCAGTGACTTGTGTAGCAACCCATTCTACACTTCCCCAGCTAGAGGCAGTGCCAATAAGTGGAGAAACCATTACACCCTCAGACTCTACACCAATTAGTGTTGACCTTGCTTCAATTAGTTCAAACTGATTAGAAGCGTAATTTTCAGCTATAGGAAAGTTAGGATTGTCTGCGCTAAATATTAATATATAAGGATTTTGACCATCTACTACCTCTCGAATTAATTTTACATCAGCTCTTTCTTCAAATGCGCTAAAAATATTTTTGTTGTTAGTGCTTGCTAAGGTGGAGTCAGCTTCCCATGACAAAGCATTATAACCTACATTCACAGACATTTGCGTAGTATAGAATAGAGCATAGTCACCTGCATCCATATTAGTAACTTGGTTTATTAGGGATACTCTATCAGCCTCTATGGCAGGGTCATACATATACCAGCTTGCATCTCCCCAGCAGTTAACTCGTGGACTAAGACCTGTGTAGGGCTCTAAATCGTCTTCATTCATGATGATAAGATTTAATCTAGCTCCAGAATAGTCACCATTATCACATCTTACATTATTCACTCCACCACGAAATCCATCTTCAAATAATGCAATCTCATCCGCCGCAAAACCTGACCCACCAGTTCCGTTCAACATCTTCCACCGCTTAGTTAACTGACCGAATTCAAAAATTCGATTTGTATTTAGGGATAATTCATCAAACTCATCTTCTTGAAACTGATAATAGTGCTGTTGATTCCAGCCCTCGCTAGCTCCTGCACCTAAATAGGTGAAAGAGGAGACTTTCCAGTTACTAGTTGCTTCATTGGTAATGTCTCCTGCGCTTACTCGCCAGTAGTATACTGTATTGGGTACTAATGTGTTGTTTGGTGTCCACTCAATTACTCCTCCTACGGAGTTGATCGTAGTAGATAACAACGCTGGACTATCAAAATTAGCAGTCGTATCTATCTGAAAATGATAATCCGCCATGCCTGCTGGTGCATTGAACGTGGACGCTTTTAAGGTAAGTGCTCCTCCTGAAAAGATGCTAAAGTTATTTGGATAGCTAGGTTTAATCTCGCTTTCTACTATATAGAAATCAATGGAGAAAATATTATTGCTTTCACTACCTTCTGTAATAGCAGAAGAAGGATCGAGTGTAACTTGTAATGTATTGATACCTAACAGGTCAGATGAGTTATTTACTAGGGGGACAAGAAATGATAGGGAATCCAAGAATTCAGGACCACTTTCTGTAAAATTATACGTTCCAATAATATTATTATTTGGATCTAGATGGACGATCTCTACTCCTAGATTAGTGCTAATATTCTTACCAATATTCGCCACTTCTAAGTTCAAAATGAAATCGTCTTCCTGAAGACTAACTAGTTTAGGATCAGTCCCCGTGATACCACCGTCATTAACCAGATAGTCAGGCAGTGCATGAGGGTGCAAACGAACTGCTGGATCTCCATGTAGCATCGAAGACATGACTACCATTTCATTGGAGGTATTGGGTGAGATGGACGGATTGGAAGAGAAAGAATAACTAAAGTCAATGAACGATTGTCTGAATACATTTCCAAAGGTCTCTCCGTACATATCATTACCTAAATTCTCATAAAAGTTGGTGGCCACTGGTACCAATCCACCTATAGAAGTCACCCAGGTATTCCCGTACCAAGCAATAGCTCCCTTATCTTCTATCAATACATAGTCCTCACTGAGTGTTGATCTAGAGCTAAATATGGTGTTCGTATTACAACCTATAGCGTAGAATAATGGATAATTTGGTAAGTTATCGTACTCTTCAGGTGCACCTATGTCAAAATCGATCGTATTAGGAGCGGAGTGTCCAAAGAAAGTAAGCATACTAGCACCCTCTCTTACAAAATCAAGTGCTTTTTCTGGATCTTCAGCCCTTGGATTGTCTCCAGCGAAGAAATTGGTAACATTTGCACCAAATGTACTCGGCTCGATTATATCTGTGAGATCTAAAAGTGTATTTTGGATCGTATTTCTAAGTAAGAGATCGCCTCCACCAAAGTGTAGTATTTTTTTTGCCCAAGACTTGTCGTCAAACGTAGCAGGTGTATTATCTAATACGGTTTCATATTCCTGCATTTTCTTAAGGTAAATACGCACTTGATCTGGAGTATATGCGCCAATTCGCCCTACTGCCATCCATGGTTTTAGTCGATCTGTACCAGTATTATCCAAAATGAAACCATAATCAGAATGCGGATAACCATATGTAGGTACAATGTCAAACTGACTTCCGTTAGGCGCATTACGCATCCTCACCTTGTCCCAGCCTTTTCCTATAATGAATAAATGGCTGCTACCCCAAAACCGGTACGCCTTATTCAAAAAGTTCTTAATAGACTGCTCATGTCTATCAATACCAAATCCATATTGATCGTATAACTGTTCTACACTGATCACGATCGTATTGTAGCTGCCCCCTGCTGTAGACGCACGGTAGTCTGCATACTGCTGTATGTAATTCGTTCCTCCACTATTAATCAACTTATCACTAGATAGTACAATGTAATCAAACTCTTCGGACGAGAAGAAGTAGTTAGTGAAACTTCTTTTAGAGATAGTATTGAATGTAGAAAGAGCCGAGCTGCTTACTAAAACGCATTGACGTTTTTCGGTAGAGGGAGGTAATGTAGCAGATAAAACACCTGAGTTATTGTTCATAACAACACGAGTATTCGTCGTCAGGTCATACAATATAGGTGTTGCACCTCCAATATTGAAATTCGTAACTTCAATATACTGTTCGCCAACACTGCTATTTAGTGCGAACTCAAAATAATTTTTGTTCTCAAAGTCAAAAGTATGAGGATACTCAACAGTGATACTAGCTGTTCTGAAGTTTTCTGCATTACTGATAGTCACTGTAGTTGTCGCGCCTAACTGAGTCGCAGCGACAGGAAAAGATTCTTCTCTTACTTTCCAGTTAAGGAATGGAGCTGTTGTAAAGACAGTTGCTATGTTACCTACACCGTATTGCAGTTCATGTTGACCAGATTGCGTATGAAAGCGGTGAGTGATAGTCGCATCAGGGGTATTGATATATGCTTGTGGCGTGTTGAGGTCGAAAGATTGATTGGTAGAGTTTTCGTTCTTAAAATAGCCTTCTGCTGTATAGTAGCGCGGCGAAATTCCATCCGCCTGAGAAGCTGTAGCAGTACTACCTGTAAAAGTCTCTCCACGTCTGTATGTTTCGGAAAATACTTCTTCTTCTGTCTTCCAACAGTAAGCTTCCGCAACAGGTGTAGTAGCAGAGGAAAAATCCGCATAGCGTGTACCTGTTGCTCCTGTATTCCAAGTAATAAAGTAAGCTGACTCATCCGTGAACATGCTATAACGTGTATTGGCTTGCATGTCCTCACCTACATAAAGGAATTGGTCTAGCCAGCCATCATTTCGACTACCGTAAAATTCGATGTATTCACCAGTGCTGAACGCACCTGTACCTTCTACATGTATAGGAATCTCTTGTCCTCTGTAGTAAACTTGAATTTCTGACACATCAGGTAAATTCGACGTGATCGTATTGTCAGCTCCAATTATATCTGAGTAAGTTACTCGATAGATGCCGTCCTGCTCTAGTTGCACTTTAAAAAAAGGTTGATTATACTTTCCTTGCAACCATTCATCTCCAAAACAGTCATCTATACCATCGTTGTTGAAGTCAGGGCAGTTAAAGTAATCAATTGTCATCTGTGCTGATGCTCCAGAGAGCAGGAAAAAGCTGAGAAATAGTGTAAATAATGTAGCTCGTTTCATAATTAGTTTGATATATGAAGCATTATGGTTTGCTTATTCGTGTATGTAAAGTATTTATTGTAGATAAGAATATGCTTTTCAAAGAAGTCACCATTGCTTCATAAGCGATAAAAAATAGAAGATAAACGTTTCAGGTAGTTCTCGGTGAGCTTCATAAGGTGTAAGCTTGAACTATTAATAGTTAGGACTCAGCAACCATATAAAGTCACATCACTGGTGGATAGGAGCACAAAAATATCTAATCTTTTTTATAACCTATAATTTTATTTAAAATAAAATTACTTATGGGTCAACAACTAAGTACATCGACCATCAGGACATTTCTGAAATCAATAGGTAACGATTTTATCATCCTTGATAGCGTTTATATAATTTAATTAATATGTCACAAATTCGTAATTAACTATAATTAATATAAAATTGCTGCTTCCCCTACGTTAATCTATTCAAATACACCTTGTAAAAGTGTACAACAGATTGATTATGAATGAATAGTCCATTATATACTACTATGCGATGTCTGCAAAGTAATCTTCCATTTTTCGAAAAGTATAGATACCTAATATTGTAAGCAAAACGGCGGACGTGCTGCTAATGATGATGGTCGTCCAATTTAGTTGATGGGTAAAAGCTGAACGCGCTAGTTCAATACAGCCTGTAAGTGGGTTGATAGCTAACAAATATTGAAAGTGATCAATACTCGAAAATATATTGACGGAATAAATAACTGGAGTTATGAAGAATAGAAATTGAATCAGGAATGGAATGATATATCTAAAATCTCGATATTGTACATTTAAAGCAGCTAAAAAAGTACCAAAACCTACTAAACTAAGTGCAGTAAGTGATATAGCCGCTACAGAAGTAAGTAACAATACTAAATAATTAGGTGAAAATGCCTCATCTGTCAAGTCATAGTAAAAAATCAACATCAGATAGACAGTCACTGCCATGAACAAGTCAAAGAGCGCAACGATGATGCTAGATATAGGTATTATGAGACGAGGAAAATATATCTTTTTAATAATGTGAGCGTTATTTACCATGCTATTTCCAGCATTGCTCAGTCCACTGCTGAAAAAGTTCCAGAGTAATAAGCCACTATAATAGAATATAGGAGCAGGTATGCCATCGGTTGGAATATTGAGGGTTCGTGCAAAAAAGAACGTAAAGATAAACATGATGACAAGTGGCTGTAGAATTGCCCACAAGAAGCCGAGTAGTGTTTGTTTGTACTTAACTTTAATGTCACGCCATGTAAAAAAGTAGAACAACTCCCGATACTGCCAGAGTTCTTTAAGATTCAGTGAAAACTTAGATGGGGGACGGATATAATATTCTGGAGATATATTCATAACTAATTACACTATTTTTTGTCGTAATTTTGGAGAGAAATCCTCTCGCAGTAACATTTAGATTACATCGTACAAATTTACTCATGAAAAAGTTATTACTCCTATTTTGCGTTTTGTATGTTTCAACTAGTCAAGCACAAATCGTTCGTGACGGACAGGTGCTATATGGTAACGAGTGGATTGATTACGATCAAGTTTACTATAAAATTAAGGTAGCAGAGGATGGGATTTATCGGATTAGTTACGATGATCTGTTGACCGCTGGGGTATTTGAGGAAGAAAATGTGCCTAATGGCTCATCCATTCATCTCTTCTATAGAGGTGAACGATATCCTATATATGTCAGCGAGGAGGGAGTAATGCGCTCTGGTGACTTTGTTGAGTTCTTTGGAGAGAAGAATGACGGATGGTTGGATCAGTTTTTATACGCGGAATCAAACTATCAGCTTAATCCCGCTTACAGTATGTATACGGACTCTAGCACCTATTTCTTAACATGGCAGTCAGAGGCGAATACTAATGCAGTAGCAGCCGCATCATTCGACATAAACAATTCTCTCGAGGCGACACCATATATATGGGCTGAAACCGGATTGGATTTTACTGAACGTCTTCAAGACGGACGTCGATATGGTAGCAATGCCCAGAGCATATCTCCCAAATATGATCTAGGCGAAGGATATGCAAAAGCAACATATGAGGCTGACCAGACTTTCTTTGTAGCTACACCAGAAGTTTTTATAGATGGACCAGACGCTACTCTTACTACCCGTATGTTGACTCGCCAAGGCGTACACGCTTATGACTGGATCATTAATGCGCAAACGTTGTCCAATGAACAAATTAATGGATGGTCGGTGCATAGGGAAAAGATAGAAATAGAGAGCAGTCTTCTACGTGCGAACAATCGAATACAAATAGCTAGTTCGGGAGGAGCGAACGACCGCTATAATATGGCGAACATAGAGATTCGTTATCCAAGAACACTCAATTTGAGTAGTTTAGAGTACCTTCGATTTGAGCTACCTGCTAGCGAAACAGATTATTATCTGACATTTAGTAACTACAACGAAGCAGCTACGGCAGTTCTCTATGACTTATCCAACAACAAGCGATACGAACCTATACAAGAAGATGGCTTACTGAAAGTAGTGCTTCCAGCAAATGCGGAAGTCACCGATCTCTACTTGACAAATGAGAGCAGAATAAAGTATAGCTCCGACCTAGAACGACGCATATTTACAGCGTACGACTTCGATGGGGAAGACTTTGATTACATTCTATTGTCTCACGAGCGACTTATTGAGGAGGCAAATGGATATGTACAGGCTTATGCCGATTACAGATCAAGCCCTTCAGGTGGAGGATTTAATCCTATCATTGTGAACGCGTTGGAACTCTACGACCAGTTTGCTTACGGAGTAGAACGCCACGAGTTGGGGATTAAGAATTTTTTACAATTAGCTCATGAAAGATGGAATAGTGAATTTTTATTCATCTTAGGAAAAGGTGTAAGTCGCAATAAGATCCGAGAAGATAATTTCAACTCTAATTTTGACTTAATTCCTCCTTATGGATACCCTAATTCAGACTACTTGTTTGCCACATTTGGAACCTCAAATGTGCCTAGTATGGCAGTAGGGCGAGTGGCAGCATATACCCCTGATCATGTGCGTATGTATTTGAAAAAAATTCAAGAACACGAAGCGGTTTTTTCAGAAGCAGAACAAACATTGGAAGGTAAAGAATGGATGAAGCGAGTATTACATTTTGCGGGGGGCGATGCATCTATTCAAGCATACATTAGAGGGACACTAAGCAATTTGAAGACCATGTTGGATACCAGTCTATATGGTTCTAATACAATTGTTTTTGCCAAAGGCTCAGAAGAAGCGGTAAGCGAAGCGCCAGAGGAGGTAGATACCTATATCAACGATGGGACAGCTATGCTTACTTTCTTTGGACACTCTGCACCCACTACGCTCGATTTTAATTTAGCTGATGCTGAAGAATATACGAATGAAGGCAGATACCCTTTCTTCTACGCCATTGGATGTAATACAAATACTGTTTTCGATAGAGTCAATACGCTTAGCGAAGAATGGGTACTGATAGAAGATAAAGGTGCGATTGGCTTTTTTGGGTCTACATGGACGACTCAGCTCGCACCACTTGCCAACTACGCAACAGCGTTCTACGCCAACCTTGGGAAAGATAACTACGGAGAGCGTTTGGGAAAAGTTATTCAGGCAACTATGGCAGACTACGGCATCAATGGAAGTTTTTCTGCTGAACAGACCAAACAGGTATTGATGATGCATGGTGATCCCGCCATTCAATTATATGCCTACACTACGCCAGACTATCTAACAAATAAGCAACTATCTACTATAAGTCCTAATATTGTCGATTTACAGGACGATAATTTTCAGTTGGAGTTAGTCTTGCATAACATTGGAAAGCATGTCGAAGATTCGTTAGATATTCTCATTGAGCACCAATTGAGCGATGGTAGCTGGCAAGAGCTCAGTATAATGCGAATAGCAGCACCAGATTTTCGTACTCGATTAAATTTGACACTTCCGCTTTTAAACAAGGATCAAATTGCTACTGGACTTAATCAATTACGTATCCAATTAGATAATAATAATTTAATCGAAGAAGGGCCTGAAGGAGCAGAGGCAAACAATGAGGTAACATTGAGCTTCTTTGCAGCCCGCTCTGACGTACAACCTATCTATCCCAATGACTTTGATATAATTAGCGAAGCTACTGTTCAGCTACAAGCCTCTACGACAGACGCTTTTGCAAAAGCAACAAGATACTTAATCGAATTAGATACAACCATTACTTTCGATAGTCCTGCGAAGTATATGGTGGCTATTGAGCAGGTAGGTGGCGTTATTCGTTGGCAACCTAATGTAGTTTGGGAAAATAATCAAGTGTACTACTGGCGAATTGGAATAGATAACGCGGTGACTGGCACACCAGAAGTCAACTGGAAAACACGTTCGTTTACATTTTTAAATAGCATGTCCAGTGGTGGATGGAGTCAAGGTCACAAAGCACAACTTGTTCAGAATAATTATGATGCCGTACAGTTTGTAGACGGGCAGTTTGAGTTTAATGAAGTATTGAAAGGCATACGGATGATTAATGCAACCTCAGGTTCAGGATTGCTTTCAGATGAAATATCTCTGTTTCAAGATGGATTTCGCTCTGGCGTGAATAATTATCCATGTGACAATGGGCAGTACCGAGGTGGGCGGTTAAATCTTCTCATTCAAAATAGAAATACGTTAAGGGCATATGTAGATATTCAGCCTCATCCCAGCTGTTGGGGTAGTGCTAGCTGGTACATGTTCGACCCTTTCTCTATCGAAGACAGACAAAGACTGACCACTGTACTAGAAGAGATGCAGCCTGGCGACTATGGACTATTCTATACGACTCAAATGAACCCAAATATAGGGTACGGCGCGGAAGAATGGGAAGCTGATTCTTTAGTATATGGGACTAATATATTTCGGGCTTTCGAGTCAAGAACAAGTCCACAACTACTACGACAAGTAGCCGATCAGCAAAATCCCTATATCTTAATTTTTCAGGCGGATAACCCTGATTTTGCAGTAGGAGAAGCCCTTGCTGCAAATAGGAATCAAGTCATTGAAGTAGAAACACAATTTACTGGACGCCAAACAGAAGGCTATTTCACTTCTATTCCTATTGGTCCTGCAACTGATTGGGGACAGCTAGAATGGCAAATAGCAAACAGAGAAGCCAGTGATTCGGTGTATATACGCATCTTCGCTATGACGGATATAGAGGGCGAGGGCAGATGGCTGGTGGACTCCACACTAGCTAATACATTTGATCTAAGCTACTTGGACGCTACTGAGTATCCTTATATTGAACTAGAATATATCGTGAAAGATGAAGTGAATAGGACACCTGCTCAGTTAGACTATTGGCGTGTAGGCTTCGACGCTAGACCAGACGCAGCCTTAGCCCCTAATCTAAATTTTGAGTGGTACGCAGACGATTTAGAAGAAGGCGATCAATTCAGAATGACTACGGCAGTCATCAATCCGACTCTAGCCGATATGGATAGCTTGCGTGTACACTACACCCTATTAAATGAATTCAATGAGCAAACTACCTATCAGCGAAATTACGCGCCATTGCAAGCAGAATCAATTATAAATATTGACTTTAAACTATCTACACTAGGACTTAAAGGTGTACAGCAGTTATTAATTGAGTTGAATCCAGAAGAGGGAGAACTAGAACAATATGTGTTCAACAATGCAGGTGTTCGATCATTTGGTGTGATACCAGATCGTCGCAATCCCCTACTGGATGTCACTTTCGATGGGGCGCGTATCTCTAATGGTGCTATTGTAGCAGCGCAGCCTGTGATCGAAATCCAGCTAAGAGATGATAATAAATATTTAGCACTGGATGACGAATCTGTCTTGGAAGTAGGCATTCTATACCCTTCAGGTGAGTTGAAAGCATTCAAGTACGAACCGAACCTATTAGAATTTTTTCCGGCTCAATTGACTAACAGTGTAAGCAATCAAGCAACTGCGTTATTCACACCCACTTTCACAACATCTGGCAATTATCAACTGCAAGTATTAGCTCGTGACCAATCTGGTAACTTAGCAGGCAACTATGTCTATACAGTCGATTTTGAAGTGAACTTGGAGGAGTATTTCTCGCCAGTGATGGTATATCCGAATCCATTTTCGACATCCACTCAGTTTGTATTTGAACTGAAAGGAGAGACTTTGCCAGAAGATATGTACATCCAGCTATTTTCTACTGATGGTAAGCTGGTAAAGACTATTGAACAGGTGGAAATGAATAATTTGCGTGTGGGAAGCAATCGGATAACAGTAGATTGGAATGGAACAGATAGTTTTGGAAGACGACTATCAGATGGTGTCTACTTTTATCGGGTGTGGGTCGTGCCTTCTAGTCAACCATCCTCTGCCTTTGAAATAAATAGCGGAACAATCATTCGAGCGCAATAGAGAGATAGCTGAAATGATTGTTTGTGAAGGAGCGCGTAGGATACTTAAAAGTGTTTTGTGCGCTCTTTTTTTTTCCAATTTCAATAGATAGGGAAAACCAACACAAGCACCCACTTTTATTCTGTAAGAGTGAAGCAGCGTAAAATAATAAGAAGAAAAATAAAAAGTTCACCATTTATTTAAACGACTTCCACATTTTATATACATTTGTGCAAACGATTGCATCAAATCATGATTAGAAGACGGAAAACCACCATTCAAGATATCGCAAATCGTATTGATACGACCCCTTCTACAGTGTCTCGTGCGCTCAATAATCATCCTGCTATTAGTGATGCTACCCGTCAGCTAGTTTTAGTGACAGCAAAAGAAATGAATTATCGTCCCAACCATATTGCTGCGGCATTGAGAAGTGGAAAAAGCTATGTGATTGGAGTAGTAGTACCACGTACAGATCGGACTTTCTTTGCGTCCATTATAGGAGGAATAGAATCAGAAGTTGCTGATAAGGGATATGGAGTTATCGTGTGTCAGACTAACGATGATAGTGAACAAGAGAAACGGGCACTAGACATTTTGATGCGCTCACAAGTAGATGGCATTATCGCCTCCGTCATTAGTAGTTCAAATAGTCGAGACGCTTATACACGCTTACAAGAAGAGGGTGTTCCTATTGTCTTTTATGATCGAGTTATTGAATCTATTCAGGCTAGTTCCGTAGTTATTAATGACTTTCGAGGAGGTTATTTGGCGACACAACATCTTATCAGTCAAGGATATACACGAATTGCTCATTTTGCGGCTAATCAAGAATTAAATATCTATAAAGAGCGATTACGTGGGTACAGAGCGGCTCTAGAAGAAGCAAAATTACCAGTACGGAAAGAATGGATGGTGCATTGCCCGTCCGACATAGAAAAAGGTTTTGAAGCAGCAAAGCAGCTTTTTGACACGAAAAAGGAAAAACCCGATGGCATCTTTTCTTCGAGTGACTATGGCGCTTTGGGTGCTATGCAATATTTAAAAAGCAAAGGGGTTCGTATCCCAGAAGAAGTAGGACTTATTGGATTCGCTAATGAGCCATTTACGGCATACGTGGAGCCTACTATAAGTAGTGTAGAACAATATAGCACAGAAATGGGACGAACGGCAGCGCGTATCTTTCTCGATCAACTAGATACAACTGTAACAGACTCCTATATTGCCCAACAAACTGTACTTCAACCTCAATTGGTCGTCCGTGCGTCATCTATTAAAGTCTGAAATAGCTAACCTTTTTTTGAATTAAACAAAACAAACGATTGCATAACTTTTATTTATGAAGAAGTCTATAAACAGTGATTGGAAAGCGGAAGACATGCACTTATTTATACGCTTACGCGATCAAGATGATTTTAGAGCTTTCGAGCAGTTATTTAACCGATACCATTTGCATTTGTGTCGCTATGTACAGAAACTAATCGGGTGTGAGCATCAAGCGGAAGAGATTGTGTCGGACGTATTTATGAAACTCTGGAAGAATCGCAAAACAATCAATATATCTAACAATGTGAAAGCATACATTAATATGTGTGTCCGCAACCTGTCTATTGACTACATGCGTCGCCAACGTCGCTACCGATCAGCATATAACCAACTAGCTGAAAAGCAGCAAGAGATAGAAAACTCGCCCGAAGCAGATTTTATCTATCAAGAACTGTCAGACTATCTACAAGAAGCGATTACTCAACTTCCTCCCAAAGGGCAACATATTTTTCGGATGAGTCGAGATGAAGGTATGAAGTACCGTGAGATTGCTTCTGAACTTCAAATTTCTATTAAAACAGTGGAAACACATATGCGTCGATCATTGATTAGTCTACGCAGTGCGTTAGCGGATTATCAAGCCATTGGTGCCTAAATGAAAGTTGGAGAAAGTGAGGATTGAGGTGATGGGAAAATAAGAATTTGAGAAAGCTAAGTACTTGGACGTAAATAAACGTCACTTTTGACCTAGCTAGTTTTTCGCTAATCAAGGCAGATTTTTCTTGCATAACTGGTTATGGAAGCAAAATCTAACACCGAGTAGCGGGAAAATAGCCCGTCAATGAAAATGTCGATTATTTGGGTTCACGTACTTAAAAGCAGATGAAACTAACAAAAAAGCGAAACCACTCCGCATGAGCTACGCATATGGCGAACTTGCTACTGGAGTGATTTTAAACTGTCGAAAATAGACACCAGAGACAATACCAAACAGAAAACCACCGATATGCGCCCACCAAGCAACACCCGCTTCTTCGGCAAGCTCGCTAAAGGAAGCAAGACCTGAACTAAATTGCTGAAAAATCCATAATCCCAAAAAGAGAATAGCTGGAATACGTATGCTAAAAAAGATGATTAAAAGCCGAACACGGGAAGTGGGAAACATGACTAAATAAGCCCCCATGACCGCCGCAATAGCTCCACTCGCACCCACAGTTGGGATAACGCTTTCTGGATAAAAGAAGATATGAGCAGCGTGTGCTGCTAAACCACCAATAAAATAAAATAAGACAAACTTCCAGCTACCGACAGTGGCTTCAATATTATCTCCAAACACCCAAAGAAAAAGCATATTGCCGATGATGTGCCCCCAACCACCATGCATGAACATGCTACTGAATAAGGTGTGCCAATCACTTCCGCTTGTGATCTCGGCTGGAATAGCCCCATACTGCATCAAAAAACTATCGAACTGATTAGCTTCGATCAAGGAAAGTTGGTACACAAAAACTAGTACATTAAGCGCAATAAAAGCGTAACTAAACAAGGGAAAATGCCCTCCTTTTACCTGATCGTCACCTATCGGAAATATCATAGTCGTTGTGTTCGAGTATTAGGGGTTAAGTTTATGTCACAGCGGTACATTAATGGTCTGCTCTATAATGGTTTCGTTTGCTTTTTGTTCTAAATAACGATAAGTAGCTAATTGGGAAGCATGAGTTCCTCTTGGCTCACTAATGTACCGATTATCGTGATCGCTATTCATCAGACGAGCTTTGCTAGTATCCTGAAATTGTATATCAATCAAGTCACGCATTTCCTGATAAATCGCCTTGTCCAGAATGGGCACTGCTACTTCTACTCGCCGATCCAAGTTGCGCGTCATCCAATCGGCAGAAGCAATGTACATCTGTTCGTCACCATCATTACAAAAAATATAAACACGTGCGTGTTCCAGAAAACGATCAACAATACTAATGATTTCAATATTCTCAGTGAATTCAGGAATGCCAGGTACTAACCGACAGATACCTCTCACAATCATCCGAATATGAACACCAGCTTGACTCGCACGCACCAATGCTTCGATCATATCTTCATCCTCTAAACTATTCATTTTCAAGATCATATAAGCGTCTTTGCCTTTTTGCTTATTCTTAATTTCTCGACGGATCATCTTCTCAAATCGCTTCCGCGTACTAAAAGGTGAGATCAGGACACTAGACGTTTTAGGCAATAGTAGCTTTCGATCCAACAAATAAAATACTTGCCGAATGTCTCGCGTGATGGTATCATCGCTGGTCAACAAGCCATGATCCGCGTAAATTTTAGCCGTCTTCTCGTTAAAGTTTCCAGTACCGATGTAGGCGTAATACTTAAGCTTTTCGTTCTCTTCTTCTCGACCGATCATCAAAAGTTTGGTATGCACCTTGATGGCTGGAAAACTATAAATTACATGCGCACCTGCTTCTTTCAGTTTTTCGCCCCAGTACAAATTAGAAGCCTCATCAAAACGGGCTTTAGCTTCAATAAAAATAGATACTTTCTTACCATTTTTCACTGCTTGCAATAGAGCTTTCGCTACAGTGGAATCTTTAGCGACCCGATAAAACGTAATTTTAATACTTTCTACCTGTTCATCATTAGCCGCTTCTTCAATCAAGCGAGGAACATAATCAAACGACTGATAAGGGAAGTGCAACATGACATCTTGTTGGCGGAGCAATTCTAAAATAGAGTCAGCCGATTCCAGTTCAGGATGGGGGAGTGGTGGTAAGGGAACATTCGTCAGATCAGGTCTGTTTTTGGGTTTGGGAAAGCCGAAAAAGTCAGCGAAATTATGGTAGCGTGCGCCTTCCACCACATCTCCTTTTTTGAGATGCAGATAGCGCCGAACACGTTTTAGTAGAGGGGATGGCATATCGGGATCATATAAAAATCGGGATACCAAACCCAGTTCCCGTTTAGATAGTCGCCTTTTAATTTGATCGACTAAATCGCCTTCGTATTCATCTTCTAAATACAATTCTGCATCGCGGGATACCTTGACCGCATAACAGTTAGCCACCCGATAAGCTGGAAGAATGCTCTGAATATGAAAGCGAATAATATCGTCTAAAAACGTGACTTGTAGCTCATTATCCGTTTCTTCCATAACAACAAAGCGTCCTAGTTCATCGCTCGGAATATTAACAATGGCAAATGCGTCTGCATCAGTCAAGTCGACAATAAAATACAACTTGTTATTTTCGAGAAATGGCTTATCCGCTTCGTTTTGGACAAAATCTACCTGTAAATGTGGCTTAATCTGTTCTTCAAAATACTGCTTAGCAAAAGATTCTTGATCAATGTCATACTGCTCGTTCCGAAGTAAAAAGATGTTTTCGGCTTCCAACGAAGGTAAAATCTGATCGTGGAAAACTTCACCGAACTGAGCCAGCTGCTCGTCTAAGATAGCATTGACTTGACGCAACGTCTTTTTAGGCTTCACCGCCTCTAACAATTCTTTACGTGTTGCCTTCTTCATCTGCTCAAATCGACGCAAAGAAGATACACGAACACGCACGAACTCGTCCAAGTTACTCGAGAAAATAGCTAGGAATTTAATACGTTCATACAGCGGTACACGCTCATCCATCGCCTCTTGTAGCACACGATGATTAAAGTACAACCAGCTAACATCTCGCTCAATCAAGTAGTCCATGTGTTTATTTAATTTATTCCGTCAAGCTAAGTAGAAAAGTGGAAAAAAGGAAGGGCTATGCAACTCCTTGCTGAACAGCCCTTTCTTGAAGTGAGTTTGTTAGATCAAACAGTGTCTTAACATTAATAATTTTTGGTTAACATTGAAGTAATGATTACTGTTAAGTGCGGCTAAATAGCTTCTTCATATCTACCTTCTGTCCAGTCACGACATTTTCGTTTGCAAAGATGACAGAAGCGAGGACTAAAGCGAGGATAGCGTACAGCAGTGCCATTCCTGATACCAACGCCATCAATTTTGGATCAAAGTCGCCAATAAAGATCTCACTCATTGCTAAGAAGATATTGACAATTGGAATGAGTGCCGTCTGAGTCGTTAATTCTACACCAGGTTGCGTGGCAAAAATAGCTGGCAGCAAAAGGATCATCATCAACGGAGTGACGTAGCTCTGCGATTCTTTGTAAGAGTTGGCTAATACAACTACCGCTAAAGTGATGCCACCAATAAAAATAGTAGATAGTAAGATCAGTAGGACTAGCCAAAAAGCACCTTGCGAGCTCACAGACAAACTCATATTGGACAATCCTTCTCCTGCACCCATCAGTTGAGCTTGAATGAAAACAGCGACGATAAGTGAAAGTAAATTCATAACGGCTGAAACGACACCAACCGTAAATACTGCTAAAAACTTGCCAGTAATAATTTCAGGAACTTTGATAGGCGAAACGAACAAGGTCTGCAACGTTTGCCGCTCTTTTTCGCCAGCAGTAATATCTATGGCAATATAAATCATTCCAGTGAAGATGAAGAAAATTAACAGCATTGGTAGAAAACGCCCAATGAGTTTACCCATCTGTGCAGCGGGCGGAGCGAGATCGACTTGATTCACTTTAATAGGCGTGAGAAAGTCGCTCTCCAAGTTGCGCTCGGCGAGTCGCTGATTGACGAGTTGCTGATTGAGGGCGTCGATTTGTCGATTGATGCGGTCTGCACGCGATTTGGTGATATCCTTCGTCGAGTTGTAGTAAATGTTGACATTAAACGCTTGCGCTTGATCGTTGCTGTCCTTTTGTAGGTCTTTCACCTCCAGACCTATTGTATTTCTAGTAGTATCTAGGTCATTTGGATCGAACGCGCTTTCTTCCATTTTTAGCGTACTGTCCTGCTGCAAAATAGCATACAAAGGCGACGCTTTTACATCTTCATTGACCAATACTTTCACGCTTTCCTGATTGATTTTCTCCATTTGTGAAGAAGACAACAGCCCAATCACTGCAAACATGACTGGGTACAAGAAAAAGGGGAGCAGAATGACCAAATAGACTGTGCGCTTATCGCGCAACACTTCCTTTAGTTCTTTTAAATAGATTGTATTAATAATGGACCATCTCATAGTAGAGGTGTATATTTTTTATGGATAAATGAATGGAGTATGCTCAGACAATAGCGAATAGCATAAGCTTTTGACTTACTTAAACCATATTGTCTTCTACATTGACTAGATTAAAAAAGGCTTCTGTCAGAGAAGCCCGTCCAGTCTGCGCTTTTACTTCGTCTATCGTTCCTAAAGCGACTAAGTTACTTTGATGAATGATGCCTACGCGGTCACAAAGGCGTTCTACCTCATTCAAGTGATGAGTAGAAAAAATAACTGTTTTGCCTTGTTCTTTTGCGATGCGTCGAATGAACTGTAACACAAATTCACTCGCCATGATGTCTAAACCCGTCGTTGGCTCATCCAGCACGACCACTTTGGGATCATGCACCAATGTACGTGCAATGGACGTACGTTGCTTTTGACCAGTCGATAGTTTTTCACAATAGCGATCTCGAAACGGCGTAATACCAAACCAGTCGATCAGTTGTTCTACTTTTGCTTTTAATTCTCGCTTAGGCACTTGGTACAAATTACCAAAGTAGGTTAACATTTCTGCTGGATTCAGGCGACGATACAGATCCATATCACCGGTCAGAAATCCCAGTTCTCGACGGGCTTTTAACGGCTCTTGTTGCATAGAGTGTCCAGCAATAAAGCCTTCACCTGCTGTAGGTGTCAAGAGTCCAGCCAACATCCGCAGAGTAGTGGTTTTTCCAGCTCCATTAGGACCTAGAAGTCCAAATATTTCCCCTGCTTTCACATCGAAGCTAATGCCGTTGACAGCAGTGAAATCTCCAAATTTTTTGGTGAGGTGATCCGATTGAATGGTTATCATAGTAGTAGTCAGTTAGCAAAAAATAATTAGCCAGTAGATGTCAGACGATAGATACTAGACTACAAGTAAGACTAATTTCTCCGTCATATATCATCGCTGACTATTTTTGTAGCAATATTCATTGGTAGAATAATTTACAATCAATACATCAACGCTACAATTTTGCACTAAATAAGGAAAAAGTTAATGACTTCTTCGACGAATTGCAGTTAATTTCTGATTGATCTACAATAAATGTTGCTGATGTGCCAGCGTCAGCATCTCAGTTTCTTTCGCACGCATGAGGTGGGTTTCTTCTGGTGTTTTATCACCATAACCACACAGGTGGAGTACACCATGTATCATGACGCGGAGTAGTTCTTCTAAAAAAGAAATGTCATGACTCCATGCATTTTCTGAAATACGTTCCGTACTGATAAATAAATCGCCGTGAATGTAGGGAGGAGATTGATAAGGAAAGGTTATAATATCGGTGAAGGTATCGTGATCCAGATACGCTACATTTATTTGATGCAAATAAGCATCACTACAAAATATATAATTCAACTCGATTAGTGTAGCAGACTCACGAGTGATGACAGTCTGTATCCACGTTTCCAATAGCTCATTGGGTGGCAATTCTAGTGCTACATCTTCTATAAAAAAAGAAATCACATTTTCTGCGGGTTCGAGAAAATGTGATTCGGGAAAGTTAAACATGCAAAGACGAGTTAAATCTTAAATTTCATTTCTACTGTACGTCCTTTGTTCGTAAAGCGCAAATGATCGGACAGTTCACGCATCAAAAAGACACCTCTGCCGCCACATTTACAGATATTTTCAGGTGCTGTGGGATCAGGTATATTTTGGTAATCAAATCCGTTTCCTTCATCGGAAACTTTGAAAGTTATGGCTTTGGATTGCTTTTCAAATGCGATTTTTACCTTCTTGCGTTTATCTTTTTCATTGCCATGAATGATGGCATTGTTGACGGCTTCAGTTAAACTAATAAGAATATTGCCGTACGTATCTTTATCTACATTAAAGCGGGAGAGGAGTTGTGACAAGAAATTTTCGACATGGCAAACTTGCTGTTGTTGAGATGGAAGCGTCAGCATTACATCACGACTAAAGGCATTCAAAGAAGGTGGTTGATTCATAATTGTACAGTGTAATTTTTACCCAATAATTGCTGTTTTGATAATCAATAGTACATTGGCTTCAATGAAAGGATGGGTCGATACAAGAGAATTGAAATGAATGTTCAGGGAGAGAAGGAAAAAGTTCCTTTACAGCCTGCAAATTGTAAAAAAAATCAATGCAAGTCAAGTGTTAACGGCAAGTTAACCAAAATTCGCGCTACTAGACCAATCCAATATGTAGTTCACTTCGACCTTTCGATAGGTGATTCATCACCCTGACTATCAAGCATATATAAAACGTTTTTAGGATTCAGATAGTTCGAAAATCCTACTATTATGTCTTTAGTATTAAGACGGAATTCTTTTAAAAAGACACATTTTCAGTCGTTAAGTTTTCAGCATCTTCTAGCTCTAGAATATACCACTCGATAGCTTCAAGATCCAAATTGGCACGTCGGCTCTCTTCTTCAGGCGCATAGTGCGTCGCCAAATAATCCAAAATAGGTCGCTCTTTATCGCCCAAATCCCACAACCCTTGGGTAGCCTGCATCCATCGAATCATCTGCTCCCATCCAGCACGACTTGCTCGATTTTGGGTAATTAACTTTGCAGAATGACACGCCGTACATTGAGTCTGTACTAGCTCGAATCCGTCTGCGTATACTAATCCAGTAGCTACATGAATGCCGTCCTGCACGGTAGCCGTTCGTTCAGCAGCAGTCGACTGGTTAAAACTGGAGCGATTTGGAACATTCTGCCAGATGAGTTGATCGCCAAAACCTTCATATACAAAAATACCAATTACGGCGATTAGGAATACGCTAGTAAAAAGTAAGAGCGGGGAGAGTAGATGATCGCTAGTTCGTCTGTTCATGCGATAAAGATAGGAGGAAATAATATTTCTGAAAAGAGGTAAGGAATGGGATATAAATAAGTTTACAAATTTTGAGTTAGTTATTTCTTTCTTATTCAAGGCATAAAAACCGCACATAGTCTGTGTTCTGTAAGGCTTTTTATAACGATGAAGAAGGACAAAAGAACAGGTCAAAATGTAAAGTTATTTCTAAGTACGTGAACCCAAATAATCGACCCTGATTAGCGAACAACTAGCTAGGTCAAAAGTGACGCTTATTTATGTACAAGTACTTAGCTGAGATGTAGCATGAACCTTCATGGAGAATAGTCAAAAAAGCCCATCCGAACGAGTCGAATGAGCTTCAAAAAGAAGT
>CAYLPW010000010.1:0-40903 GCA_964385665.1 uncultured Saprospiraceae bacterium | reverse complement strand
GAATTTGGTATATTTTCAGCATCTTTATACCATCATGATAAATGTACAACAAACAAGAGATGACACTCCCGCCTGCGAGCATTACGTTCATTTGAACAATGCTGGAGCTAGTCTAGTGCCTCATTCGGTGGTCACAGCGCAGATGGATTACATTGAATTCGAGTCGCGGACTGGAGGATACGAAGCAGCAGAATATCGAGCTGCAGCCATTCAAACATTCTACTCCAGAGTTGCTCAATTATTTAATACTGAAGCGCATCAGGTCGCTTTCATGACGAGTGCTACTGAAGCGTTCAACAAAGCGCTTTCTTCTATTCCTTTCAAAGAAGGTGATGTTATCCTGACTACGGACGATGATTACGTATCCAATCAAATCGCTTTCCTGGCTTTGCGAAAGCGGATGGGACTCAAAATTGTTCGTGCAGCTAAGTACTCAAGCGGTGGCGTGGATGTCGATTCTGTAGAAGCGTTAATCAAAAAGCATAATCCTCGTCTAGTTGCCATTACGCATATTCCTACCAATTCTGGTCTGATTCAAGATGTAGCAGCTATTGGGAAGTTGTGTCGAAGGTATGGAAACTGGTACATCGTGGATGGTTGTCAGTCCGCCGGTCAGCTGGATGTGGATTTAGAAACGATAGGCTGTGACTTTTATAGTGCGACTTTCCGTAAATTTTTGCGAGGTCCGCGAGGAACGGGTTTCTTGTGTGTGTCTAAGCGAGTGGTGGCAGAGGGACTAGAACCTACTTTTCCTGATCTGGGTGGGGCGAATTGGGTTTCTCCTTACGATTATCAATTAGTTGATAACGCCAAACGATTTGAATACTGGGAGCGCAATTATGCGAATATGATGGGGGCTTCTGCTGCATTAGCTTACGCCTTAGACATAGGCATAAAAGATATTGAAGCACGCATCAAAACATTAGCCGATTATACCAGAGACACAATCGGTGCGCTATCAGGGTTTAAGATTATGGACAAAGGGAAAGACATGGGTGGAATAGTCAGTATTCATACTGAACACATCGACTCGAAGATGCTAAAGACCTACTTAATGAATCAAGATATTCATACTTCGACGACAGATCGAAGCAGTGCGTTGATTGACTTAGATGAAAAGGGAGTAGAGGCAGTATTGCGTATTTCGCCACATTACTACAACACAAAAACGGAAATTGATCGACTAACGGAAATACTCGCTACTTTTGATTAGGCGACTGATCTTTTTCGTACTCTTCAATATATTCACTCACAATGTCTCCAATGATGTCTTTGATGTAAGCTTGCCGATCCTGTGCGATGTCTTTGAGGCGTTTGATTTTCTCCTCTTCAAATAGGAAGGTAATGCGCCGTCTTGGTTCTCGGCGAATGTCTACTTTGCTGGATTCTACGGTCTGCCGAATGAGTAAGTCCAATCCTCTAGGCGCGTTCTTTTTTTCCTTCTTGGGTTCTTCTTTTTCTTTCTTCTCTTTTTTAGGTTGTTGTTTGATTTGCTTGACCCGTTCTTGCACACTCTCGACAATGCTGTCATTAAACAAGCTGCTTAAGTCACTAGAAAAACTTTTGGAAGATGCAGAACGTGGCTTTTTTCGACGAGTAGAGGTGGTTGGTGGTTGAGGCTTTGAGGGCGATTTAGGTACAGGAGTAGGGGATGTCGTAGGTTCACTGCTCTCCCCAAAAGCATCCATGAGCAGTTCTTCTAATCCTGCTTTAAATCCCTTATTGTCTTTCAATTTCGCCACTGCTATCTGTTGTATTTGTGATCTAACCACGCTATGAATTTGAAACACATAGGCACATAGAACACATAGTTTGCTAACAAGAATGATTCACTGAGGAGTTTTATAAGTTAGAGCTAACCTTCAGAGAAGTTGACAAAATGTCTCAAAATCTCACACTCTCAAAATCTCACACTCTCACCTCAACTCGTCCGCTCAATAATCTCTCGACTCAATGCCAAATAATCCTTCGCGCCATTGCTCGATTTGCTATACGCAAAAATATCTTTGCGCTGCGCTGGTGCTTCTGCCAAAGCCACATTATCCCGAATCAAGGTCTCGAATACTTTATCGCCAAAATATTTTTGAATCGTTTCCACCACATCGCGGTGCAGCACTTTTCGCGCATCGTACATGGTCGCGATAACACCTCCAATGTCTAGCTGCTTATTGAGTCTGAACTTCACTTTATCAATGACCTGCTTGATCTTCGCCAAACCTTGCAACGCTAAAAACTGCGTCTGCAAAGGAATCAATACGGTGTGACTGCTCGTCAAGGCATTCAATGTCAATAAACCTAAAGAAGGGGGACAATCGATCAAAATATAGTCATACTCTTCCTCCAATGGAGCTAACAATTCCTTCAAAATGTACTCACGCCCAGCTTCGTTGATGAGTTCCATTTCTGCACCAGACAAATTCAGATTGGACGTAATGACGTCTAAGCCTTCTCGCACGGTGTAGGGCATTAGCTCCGACTCGCCACGCAGCCCCTCGTAGATCGTAACTTGTTGTCGTGGAATGCCTAACGAAATAGTTAAGTTGGCTTGTGGGTCAAGATCAAGTAGCAAAACTTTCTTGCCCAACTCTACTAGACCAGCTCCGATATTGATCGTACTTGTTGTCTTCCCAACGCCTCCTTTGTGATTCATCAATGCGATGATAATCCCCATAGTTGATTAAGTGATAGGTGTGAATTGAATGTCGGTTTACCGCTAAACGGAACGCTTATACAAATACGGTAAATACAGTAAATTGTTGTCAAATGCCAAAGAACGCCTTTTTGTGATAGTACACCAAAAAAAGCAAACCTACAGATTTAACAAATTTTCCATCTGATAGCTATCTGGTTCGTAAATCTTCTCGCTACATCACAGCCTATAATTTACACCAATCGCCAAAAAGTGAGGCGCACCGATGCCAGTTTCAAAATTGACGCCCAAATTTTCATTGAAATAAATGCGCATCGCAAAAGGAATCAATTGACCAGTGGGAACGACTCCGAAGAACGGAATATCGTTTTCCAAATCAGCTTCAAAAGCAGCGTCACTCGCATTGGCGGTCGTCAACCAGTTAGTAACACCTAGTCGAAAACCAGAATACAGATCTAGCTTGTCGTTATTGGCATAGTGAAATAAGACGCGAGCGGTTATATTAATTCTACTTGTTTCCATGTTTAGACTAGCTATTCGCTCTATTGCACCCAGTTCATTATCGGTATATGTCAAGTCTCGAATATTCAACTCTAATTGTTGAAAAGAAATACCACCACCTATGCTGAACCACTTAGCGATACCATAATCATAATTGACTTGCAAAGCTGGTGTAGAACGACCTGTGAAAGCTCCGCTTATATCTACAAAGTTTTCTATCTCAAAATCAAACTCTCCTATGTCATTTCCATCAAAAACATCAATGGAGGCACCAACTAAGCTAAAGCCTAAGCCTCCGCTAATGACATTTCGGTACTCCAAGTTCTGAGCAGTGAGTGGTGCGGAGAAAAAAACGAAGAGCAAAAAACCAAAGAGATACTTAATCATAAGGCATTAATTTTTGGGTGAAGAGGTCAAACGTTCTAAAAAGAAAACTTATCTATCAGACAGAACGCAAAAGAGATAGTTGCTCGTATTCACCGATTTTGTAACGCTGTGGGCAAAGAAAAGCGTCCGTCGCTTCCTGTCGGAAAATCAATCACCTGCGTGACTGCCGAAATATTGATGGGCCCATAAATGTGTGGAAAACGATTGTTGTAATGCGGAGACGTTTCGCTGGCTTCTTCCCATTTTAGTTCCGATTCCAGCAAATCTTCTTCGATGCACAGCAGCACTAACCCTTCTCGGGATGGATAAAAGCGATCGGCAGTATGCGTAATTTGCTCCATCGTCGAGCAGTGAATAAAGCCTTCGATGCTTAAAGATGGTGCTTCATAGCTGTTGTTTAATTTGGCAGCTTCCCAAAGTTCAGGTGTAGTGATGTGTAGAATCATGAATTCGATAAGTTGAAAGAATAAAAAGTTGAGTCCAGAAAGTCGGTATGAATAGCTGATTTTCGGCTACATGAGATCAGCTAATGGCTAAAGGCTAGTAGCTAATCGCTCTCATAACACATACAACTCAAACAACGATTCCAGCACTTGTGTTGGGTCGTCACAATGGCCAGGATGAATAAGAGAGCTTTGAATGATGGTACTTCGGTTAGCCGTCAACCATCGAAAACGGTAAGGCAGTTCTTGCGCACCAATAATACCGCCTTCGGGCGCACCAGCACAGACCTTCGACCAGGCTTGTAATTCTCGCTGAACGAGTGGTAAATCAAGTTGTGGAGCAAGGGCTTGGACTTTCGCTTCGTCAATGTGGTATTTTAAATCCAAGTAGCGTTTGCGCTTGCAAAAAACCACCACGCCAATGTTGATGAACTCCTCTCGTTCGACTTTAGGCACGAGCCGAATGACCGCATATTCGTAAACGACTTTATCTGGCATTTTGGGCTTCTTTTACGAGATCAGCTAAGCGGTTTAAGCGACTTTGGAGGAATTGAAGGTAGGCTGAACGCATGTCGTCGGTACTCAATACGGTTGCGTCTTTTGCCAGCCAGTCTTCGGGAATCGTGTTGATGATGGAGCGCAACATATCATTGCTAATCGTCGAGCGAATAGCCTGCGCTGCCGCCTCCAGTTCAGTCGCTTGCGCCAATAACACATGATCTTTGACCAATGGAAAGGTGCGTTCCAAGTGGGTCTCCCAAGTCGCCCAATTATGATGAAAATAAAGACTAGCCCCATGGTCAATCAGCCAAAGTTCGTTCTTCCAATTGATCAGATTCGTATTCTTCGCCGTCCGATCAATATTACTGATGATGCTATCCAGTAGAACGATTTTAGAAGCTGTCAACGAATCGCCAATCGGGGTAAGTGGATTGTACGTAATCGCGCCAGACAAAAAATGCAGACCCAAATTTAGTCCCACACTAAAGCGCAACAAATCCTGAATTTCCTCATCGGGTTCGGTCTGCGCAAACGAATCATCCAGCTCCATAAACACCAATTCTGGCACTTTCAAACCCATCGCTCGCGCCAGCTCTCCACCAATCAGTTCCGCCACCAACGCCTTCGTCCCTTGCCCAGCTCCTCGAAACTTCAACACATACAAAAACTCATCGTCCGCTTCCACAATGGCAGGCAGCGAACCACCTTCCCGCAACGGCTGCATATAGCGCGTCACGTTCACAGTTCGGATGTCGAGTTGTTGAATGTTTGTTGATGACATGAAACTAATTTTGATAAACTGCTGCCCTGAAAGCTTTCGGAAGATGAACTGACGAAACGACCATAGCAATTAGCACTAAATGGTCTCATATCTCACGTCTCACGTCTCAAAGCGAAGCGATCTCACGTCTCACTCTCTCTCTTTCCACCCATCTCGCAGCGTCACCGTTCGATTAAATACCAACTGCTCTTCCGTCGAATCCGCATCCAAGACAAAATAGCCTTTGCGCAAAAACTGAATGTGTTCGCCCACTTTAGCGTTCGTCAAAGCTGGCTCGATGGGTACATTTTTCAACACCGTTAGCGAATCAGGATTGATAAAGTTGGTGAACTCCCGATCATCGTGTCCCGTCGGATTTTCATCATTAAACAAACGATCATATAGACGGACTTCCGCACGCGCTGCATGAGGAATCGACACCCAATGTAGTGTCCCCTTCGCTTTGATACCTGAGTTGTCCTCTCCACTTTTGCTATTTGGATAATAGGTGCAATAGATCGTTTCTAATTCACCATTTTCATCCTTGTCAATGCTTTCGCAATGAATGATGTACGCCCCTTTCAATCGAACATTCCTGCCAATATCCAAGCGGTAAAACTTACGTGGTGCGCCTTCCATAAAATCCTCTCGTTCGATATAAATTTCACGAGAAAAGGGAACTTCACGAGTGCCACTATTGTCGTCTTCTGGATTGCTGTCGATGTAGAGTGTCTCCGACTGGTCTTCTGGATAGTTTGTGATGACTAATTTGACTGGATTCAGCACTGCCATCATCCGCGTCGACACCTTATTCAACTCATCGCGCACGAAGTATTCCAGATACGACAGATCAATCGTATTTTCTCGCTTCGAGATACCAACGGCATCAATGAAATTTCGGATAGCTGCTGGCGGATAACCACGGCGGCGCATCCCAGAAATCGTCGGCATTCGCGGATCGTCCCAACCACTGACATGACCTTCTTCCACTAGTTGCAAGAGCTTTCGCTTGCTGGTCACCGTGTAATTCATATTCAAGCGCGAAAACTCAATTTGACGCGACGGATACAAACCCAAGGTTTCAATCATCCAATCATACAGCGGTCGATGATTTTCAAATTCTAGCGTACATAAGGAATGCGTAATTTGCTCCAGCGCATCCGACTGACCATGCGCCATATCGTACATGGGGTAGATGTTCCACTTGTTGCCAGTGCGGTGATGGGGTTCTTTTTTGATGCGATACAGGAATGGATCGCGTAAGTGCATATTCGGCGAACTCAAGTCAATCTTGGCACGCAACACGCGTGAACCATCTTCAAACTCTCCATTTTTCATGCGCTCAAACAAGTCCAAATTTTCCTCCACGCTGCGTTCTCGATACTCATTCGCCACACCAGGTTTAGTCGGCGTTCCTTTTTGTTTGGCTATCTCATCAGCACTAGAATCATCGACATAGGCTTTCCCCATTTTGATGAGTTGCACTGCCATCTCATACAATTCATCAAAGTAGTCAGACGCATACAAGGCATCCCCTTCCCAATCGAAGCCTAACCAGCGTACATCTTCTTGAATCGAATCGACATATTCTACTTTTTCCTTCGTCGGATTGGTATCATCAAAACGCAAGTTGGTTTTGCCACCATATTGTTGAGCGATTCCAAAATTCAGGCAGATAGACTTCGCGTGTCCAATGTGCAGATAGCCGTTGGGTTCAGGAGGGAAACGAGTATGCACCGTCTCAGGCACTTTTCCATTTGCCAGATCTTCTTCTATGATTTCAGCGATGAAATGCTTCGCTTTTTCTGTGGCGTCGTTCGATTTTTTCATAATATATGGTAGCGGTATGTATCCTTCTAAAGAAAAGGTGCAAAGATAATGGTTTGGTCACTTTCCATGTACAATTTTAATCGACTAGCTGATTATTTAAATACTAGATGGACTCGCTTGCAACTGATTTCGTACATATCTTTGGTGTATGATTGTTGACATCTTAATTTTTTAGCAGACAACAGTGTCACAAGTTAGGATAACTATGTATATCTTTATTGATAGTTTAATCAACAAGTTATCACAATGAATATCCTTCTTACTTCGCTCGCCATAGTAGTGTTCTCTACCTCACTGTTTGCTCAAGTCGGTATTAATGAAAACAATACCAATCCTGACTCGTCTGCTATGTTAGATATAAGTAGTCCTAACAAAGGTCTGTTAATACCTCGTATGGACAGTTTACAGCGGACAGCTATATCTAAACCTGCTGAAAGCTTGATGGTATATGACAGTACGACGCGTAGTTTTTGGTATTGGCGAAATAAACACTGGGAAGAGTTGGCAATATCTACTGGTAACTCAGCTACCCAAATGCCTGCAATTCCAGACGTAGGACTGAGTATTTTGAACGGAGGTTACAGACAGTTACGATCAACACCCACTCAGCAGTTAACGAGTGTCGTGTTTTTAGAGGATTGGGAAGAGATGAGTACGTTCGATAGCTTAGTATACCCACATACTGGTGGATTCTTCTACAAATCAGCAGATACAGCTATTGTAGATGATCGTGCTACTGTAATTCAAGCGGAGGACGGTCAAGTCTGGAAGAGACAATACATCACCTCACACGGATATCCTGAATGGGTAGAAATACGGAGTGGTACAGAAAGTGATAGAATTAATCATATTAGTCGCATTATTGGCAACGGTGGCACTATTCATTTTAGCCCACGGACTTACCTATTAGATAAAAACGCTGAGATTGCCTCTAATCAAACGTGGAGAGGACAGGGGGAGCGCAGTGTACTGAAAAGAAAAGAGATGCCAGATGTGTTTCTAACTACAGACGCAGCAGCAGGAACTGCTAGGTTACAGATAGATGACCCTACTCCTTTTCGTTCAGGACAACAGATAGAAGTAGTAAAGGGGGGCTGTTATGATCAAAATAATGGAGCTACCCTATTGATTGTTACTCAGGTAGATGGGAACATATTGCATCTGAATACTGGACTAAGTAGAGGGTTTTCTTCGGGTGATCGAGTGATCCGCATCTCGGCTTTGGTAAGTGCACAAAACTCAGAGCCGCTAGGACTATTAAGATTTTATAGTTTAACGTTTGATGGCAATGAGAGTGAGAATAATTTCACGCATGATTGGCGTCTTAATTCAACCATCCAAGGGGTCGCACGCGCCAATAAGATTGTTCTAGAACACTGTCGTTTTCTAAACACGCCTGCTGAAAATGTAGTAGGAGGAAATGTCGATATGCTCTATTGTAATGGACGCAATCTAGGTGGGAGTTTTTGTCACATTAGTAATCCTACTAACTATTTCAAAGAAACTGCCGCTAATAATTTTATAGGATGTCAAATAGACAGTGTCAATTTAATCGGACAAGGGTGTATGAGTCATTCGGAAGGGATGATTACATTTAGTCTAAACATTCCAGCGGTTTTCATAGATAACTGTCATGTTCAGAATGCTCATGAAGCCATTTTAGCACCCATATCTGGTGAGGATATTGGAAGTGTATATATCGCTAATAGTAGTTTTAAGGGTATGAATCCTGATGGAGATGCTTTCTTACTCGCTACTAGCAATGCCAATGCCCAACTTGAAGATTTCTACATTTCTAATTCTTCTTTTGATAATTGTGGCACTTTTCGTATCAATGCGAATTCCAATGCAAAAGGCTATGGAGCACGCAATATTCGGTTGGAGAATGTAAGAGCTATCAACTCTCGACTCTACTGCAAAGACTGCTCAGATGTATACATTGATCAATGTGTATTTCAAGCTCGCTACGACGATCAATTTTTAGGCTTTTCTGATCGAAATAGTGGTATTCCTGCATGGATAGTATTTAATGGTACATACGAGAATATCAATATCTCTAACACTTTGATAGAAGGTCACAGGACAGTACAAAACGTAGCACTAACAGGACTGTATTTTGCATTGGGGCACACACAAACGAGTCGTAAAAATGTAGATGGCTCCTCGACTGAATTTTGGTATCCACAAGGTATTAAAATCAATAATTGTGACATTAAACATTTCAGGCGTGGTATAGATTATGCGGGTAACTATATAAATCTACAATTTACACATCAAGTGAATGATTGGGAAATTACTAACAATAGATTCTATACGGAACGCGTACAGGGTTCTGCTGCTCCTGCATGGGGACTTTGGGTCATCCCAGGGATGACTGCTCAATACAATACTATATACACTACAGATACAGCAAATGATAAGTTCTTTCCTTTGATGGTAAGTGGTATCCAAGTAGCAATAGGAGATGCAACTCGAAACCAACGTTTGATGGGTGGTGCAGCTATGTACAATAGAGTGATCGGTAGTCCAATGACGAGTTGTCGAGTTGGACATCCAACAAATGGAAGTTGGAATGATGCAAATGCGCTAGTAATGCATAATCAATTTCCAAATAATCAAATCATTGTTACAGATCCAGCTCAATCAACAGTGACTGATAATATGATATTAAACCAATTGCTACCCAATCTTACTGATCCAGCAGTAGTTCCCTATCAACAGGTTCAAGAAGAAACAGGTAATTATTAGTAAGCGGGTTTCGGTTTGTAAATTGATCGTTCGTCTATGCCCAAGCAATAAAAGTCTAACAAATGACAGCGAAGCCAACGCAAAAGCGTACTTTTGCGCCCAGATTTGATAGAAAACGTGAATAATAGTTGAGGGAATGAACATTGAATCATAATACGTTCGTTCATCAACAATCATGCATAGAGATGTGAAATAATTAAACCTGCCCCGCACTTAGGCAGGTTCATTATGGAACTCAGACATAGAATATGGATAAGAATACAATTATAGGATTTGGCTTGATTTTTCTGCTGCTCATGGGGATGCAGTATTTTCAAAATAAAAATCGAGTTGCCGAAGCCGCTATTCAACAAACACAAGATTCGCTGGCACAAGTACAGCGGACGCAGGATAGCTTAGATCAAGTCATTGAGGCAGAACTGGTAGCCACTACGCCAGATTCCATTCTTCAGCAGTTGGACTCTCTCAAAGCACTACAACGCGCACAAAGTTTAGGGGAATTTGCGGAAGCAGCTAATGGAGAAGAAAAAGAAGTCGTGCTAGAAAATGACTTGATGGAGGTAACTTTTTCTACAAAGGGCGGACGCATCACGAAAGTGCTGATGAAAGAGCATTTTAAAATGAGTCCAGTGGAGGAAGGCGAGAATAAGCTACCCCTTTACTTGTTAGAAAATGAAAAAAACCGGTTCAACTATGAAATTCCATTAGCCAGCGGTACGACGATTGCTTCGGAAAGTCTATTTTTTGAATCAGCGAAGAATGGTAACAGCGTCACGTTTCGTGCTAAAGTATCCGATGGACGATACTTCGAACAAAAATATAGCTTGACAGATGGTACGTATGCGGTCGATTATGATTTGAAATTTAATGGATTAGATAATGTCATCGCTGGTAATACGGAGACCATACAGCTGACTTGGGATAACTACCTAGACAAATTAGAGCGCAACGTAGATTACGAACGACGGATGTCCAGCGTCTACTTCAAGCCAGTCGACGAGGACACGGATTACTGTAATTGTAACAAAGAAGATACCGAGGAAGTCGATGAAGCCCTACGTTGGGTCGCTCATTCCAATCAGTTTTTTAATAGTGCCTTGATTGCCGACGAGCGTCCGTTCGCTTCGGGTTTATTACAAACTGCTGAAACTGACCTAGGTGACGAAGTCAGCTACTTAAAACGACTCTCTTCTGAAATCAATATTCCGACGGATGCACTCGCGAGTGGCTTCCCGATGACGTTTTACATAGGTCCAAAAGAGTATGATCGGCTTGCTGCATTTGATAACGATTTAGAATACACCGTACCCTTTGGCATCAGCATTTTCGGTACAGTAAATCGCTATCTGGTTCGTCCGTTGTTTGGCTTTTTATTAAGCTTTATTAGTAGCAAAGGAATCGTAATTTTAGTATTGACAGTAATTGTTAAACTGTTGCTCTTCCCGTTTACCTACAAGATGTTGTACTCACAGGCGAAGATGGCAGCTTTGAAACCTCAAATCTCTAAACTAACTGACAAGTACAAAGACGACGCGCAGCAAAAGCAAGTCGAAACGATGAAAATGTATCGTGAATTTGGTGTTAATCCACTAGGTGGCTGTATGCCAATGGTATTACAGATGCCAGTTTGGTTTGCTTTATATCGGTTCTTTCCAGCATCTATTGAGTTTCGTCAGGCCAGCTTTTTGTGGGCGAATGACTTATCCTCTTTCGATGTCTTTACGCGCCTACCGTTTGAAGTTCCTTTTTATGGTAGCCATATCAGTTTATTCACCTTGCTTTGGGCAGTTTCGACACTAGCCTATACGATCTATAACTCGCGCAATATGGACATGTCCGCTGTGAATAATCCAGCGATGAAGTACATGCAGTATTTCATGCCATTGATGTTTATTTTCTTCTTCAACAACTTTGCTTCAGGACTGACGGCGTACTTGGTATTTAGTAGCTTATTCAACATTCTACAAACAGTTATTACCAAAAATGTCATCATCAACAAAGATAAAGTAGCAGCCGAATTGGAGGCACATCGGAAGAAACCGAAGAAGAAAGGTGGCTTCCAAGAACGACTAGAAAAAGCCATGCAGCAACAGCAAGAAGTACAAGCCAATCGGCAAAAGCGCAGTACGTCTGCGAATCGTCGAAAGAAAAAGAAGTAAGGAAGAGGGAATATCGAACAGAGGAATATCCAATAACGAACCTGTCTAACGGTCGCTTGCGTCAGGTAGATGTCGAAGTTTGAAAACGCTATGTGTTCTTCTACTTCAATATTCCGAAAAATGTAAAATCCAAAACAGAGAAATGTGAAAGGTAAAAGTGGGGAGAGCAAGCAACGCCTAGCCACTTTTACATTTATCATTTAATATTTAGCATTCGATATTTTAGTCTTTTATTGTCTAATTCAATCCCACACAAAATACACCTCCTACTAAGTCCGTTACCATCTTCGTTATCCGCTACTCACTAGTTTGACTATTTCAACACTTTTATAAATCTGTGAACGCACCATGAAATTTGGCAACATTATCCTGTACGTGCTAGTGATAAGTAGCTTATTCGCTGCTTGCAAAACTCAACAAAATCAACAAGACGAACTCCCCGAACCCGTCATTCCTATCGATCAAACCAACCAATATTTTGGAGATACGACGCAGCTAGTTTTGATAGATGAAGCCCCGCAACCCAAAGCATTCGTTGTTGCGAGCATCAAACGAACGGCTTGCTATGGCAAATGCCCCGTCTACGAAGCCAAAGTTTTTTCTAATGGTTTAGTGTTGTTTGAAGGCGAAAAAAATACCGACAGAGAAGGACTTTTCGAGGCGTATGTTTTAGAAGAACAAGTGGATCGCTTGATCGCACAAGCTGACTCCGTGGACTTTTTTGATTTGGCAGCGACCTATCCGACCGATGGATTAAAACTACATGATTTACCGAGTACGCATATTTTCATCAAAAAAGACGAAAGCGAAAAGACGATCATCAATAATCATAATGCACCGAAGCAACTACGGGCGTATGAGACGTATTTCGATGATTTTTTGTCGGTGTTGAATTGGCGAGCGATCGAGGAAGTGGAGTAGTTTATCATTACCGACTCACTATAAAAGGAACAACCTGAAAATAAGCATCTCCAACCAAACGCAGATGATAATTCCCATTTGGCAAATCGCTGACATCGACTTGAAGTTGATTTGATGTGGCTATTCGAAATTGCCGCAATAGTTGTCCGCTTGAGTTATAGAGAAGAGCATTTTCGTAGGACTGTTTCTCGGTCAGAACGATGGTGAACTGATCGATTGTAGGATTTGGGAAAGCGGTGAGTGTTTCGCCCTCTCTCAAGTCAGTTGTATGAACAAATTCATCGAACCAAAGACTGTCGACGACGAACTCGGAGTAGCCTTCGTAGGAAAATCCTGTTGACGTTGTGCCTGCTTCTAGCGTAATGCGCAAAGCATCAGGAAGACTATCAATAACTAAAGGAACTTCGACTTCACGATAAAGGAATATATGCCTATCACGTATCCATTTGCCAACTTCCCTTCTACGACCATCATTAATAGCCTCTACAGTGATAATGCATCTACCACCTTCTACCAATGTATCACATTTTACGACAGCATTTAGCTTAGTAGGAATTTGATCGACAGTTATTGTTGTTCTCAGAAGCCCACCGCCTAAACCTTCAAAAGTTTCTACTTTACTTTTTATTCTAGCTGCAAAATTTCCGGTAAAACTGACTGTATCTTTTTCCAACGTTAGTGTTCGTGAATTGATATTAGCATTCCACCCTATTAATTGCTCTAAACTATCTCGAACTTCCCAATCTTCAAAGTTAGCATTAGGTATTTGGGCAAATGAAATATTTTCAATCAATAGACATAATAGAACTAAATAAATAAATCTCATGATGGTTATATTTTAGTAATTGGCAGATCAAAACTAATATCGTGCACATCATCATGTATCTTCAAAAGGTATGTTCCCACATTTACACGAGTCAAATCTACTTCTACAAGCTTCATCATATTTTCTACTCTTCTTTCAAAGAGAATATTGCCTGATTGATTTATTACTTGTACGCTGCTGATAACAGGACTGATCTGTCTAACAATAGGTTCTCCCGAAGACATATCAACTATACCTATCATATCCATTGCTTCAATAGTGGTGATACCAGGAGTAGGATTTGGATAAGCTCGATAATAATTACCATTTCTGGCAAACGCATACGTACTAGAAGGTACCGTCGAGCCACACAACCCATTAGCAGTGACAGAAAAAGAAGCCGATTGTCCATCTGCTAAAAAGTTGATATACATCTCGTCTCCTGATGTAGAAGTGGTGTAGGCTGCACTTCCGCTAGTCAAAGTCCACGTATAGCTAGTTGCTTGAGGAAAGCTAATGTCTGTATCCGCCCAACTGGAAGAAATAGGATTAAACGAAACCAAAGGATCAGGCCCTTCGCTGTCTGTAACTGTACCAGAAAAGGTAGGTGGATAAGTCAAAGTTGCTTGTAAGACAGATTCACTGGCAATCATATCTCTCATCCTTTGTCCTTGACCTGGGGTAAATCTTACCAAACAAGAAGGTGGAGCAACAGCCATGATATTGTCATTATCAGGTTGATATATGTCTCCATTAGGATCAGGAGTACTACCAAAATATTCACAATTTATATCAGTTGAGTCCAGTCTTGCACCTACATCAGCTGCTGTATCACAAATTAAATCACCGCAACTATCACAATTAGATCCATCTACAAATTCTTCACATTCCCCATCATAGTATGGATGGAAAAGTCCTAAACAATGTCCCATTTCATGAGATACTACGCTAGATGGGACATATGCATCGTAAGGAGAATTTCTATAGTTACCTGAAACGTAAAATGCTGTTGATACAATACCATTTGCTTGACCCGCACCTTTAACTGGTGGATTATTAGGATTATCGTCAGGAAATAAGTAAACATCTACTCCATCATTATGAGCATTAACGCTAAATACACTAGGATCTCCTTCTGGACTACTAGCATATGTAGTGTTATCAATATAGTCAATACAACCATCCCAAACAAAGTAGATGTCGAACTCGTCAAAATCATCTTCTAAGATGCTAAACGCAGTATTCACTCTAGAAACTGGTTGTCCGCCTGTTCCTTGGTCAGTCCTAATAACGTGCATATAAATTTTGATGTAATATTTTGTGTTTGAGTTACCTTTTTTTAACGTTTTTGGATTTATTTTAGCTCCTCCTTCTGTTAAACAAAAGCTTTCTTGAGCAAATGATTGGTTATGAAATAAAATTAATGATGAGAATAGTGTAATAAATAATGGTACAAATTTGAGCATATTTAAGTTAGTTTGTTTATAGTTTTGAATATTAATATTCATAAATAGAAGCGACATAAGATATAATTAGTTCATTTTTTTATCAAAACGTGAAATATTGATTCATTTTACATTACTTACATCACTCTGTCACCAAACAGAAACATTCTAACAGTACAAACACAACCAAACAAGATTGCCGAACATCTTATCGTTACATCTAAAGCGATGAAAACAAAGGATGCTCTCAAGTAAATCCCACCTTTTCCTTACTTTTGCATGCTTTAACCTCTTGATAAAATTCAATAAACATACATGAAATCATTAAAATCACAACATACGATCGTTGGCTGGGTAGTATTTGCCATTGCCTTTGTGGTCTTCTTTATGTCGGCAGAACGTACTGGTAGTCTGTGGGACTGTGGAGAGTTCATCACTGGAGCGTACAAGTTACAAGTGGTTCACCCGCCTGGTGCGCCTCTGTTTGTACTAGTTGGTCGCATGTTTACATTAGTCGCAGAGTTGTTTTCGGACAATCCTGAAGATATTGCTTTTTCCGTCAATTTGATGTCAGGCATGTGTACGGCATTTGCAGCGATGTTTGTCGCCTGGATTACGATTATGCTAGGAAAACTGGCATTTACACAGCGCGAAGGGGAGTTGGACAATGGACAGACGTTGGCACTATCAGGTGCAGGTTTAGTGGCTGGTTTAAGTACGGCATTTACGTCTTCAGTCTGGTTTTCTGCGGTGGAAGGTGAGGTCTATGCGATGTCTACGTTTTTCACGGCTTTGACACTTTGGGCGGTCGTGAAATGGTATAGCTACCCAGATAGTTCTAAGAATGATCGTTGGCTGGTATTTGCCGTGTATGCAGCAGGTTTGTCGATTGGGGTTCACTTGTTGAGCTTGTTGACGTTTCCAGCTCTGGCGTTGTTTTATTACTTCAAAAGATACGAAAAAACATCCATCTTGGGCATGTTCGCAGCAGCTGGCGTTGGTGTGTTATTTATCGTCTTTATCCAGACCTTCATCATCGTTGGAATTCCAAAACTCTGGTCGGCGATGGAACTGATGACCGTCAATAGTATGGGCTTACCAGTTCATTCTGGCTTGATTCCAACATTCTTGATCGTAGCAGGTGTGGTGGGTGGAAGCTTATACTTCGCACACAAAAAAGAAAACGCCAACTTACAGAAGTTACTAGTTGCCATGACCATGGCGATCATTGGTTATTCTACCATTGGGGTAGTCGTTATTCGTGCCAACGCGAATACGCCGATCAATATGAACGCGCCGAGCGACGTGATGCGCTTGATTCCATACATCAACCGAGAGCAATACGGCGAACGGGCGTTGTTGAATGGTCCAGATTTTGATGCACAAGCCTATGATTCAGAGACAACAGATCGCTATGGACTAGTAGGTGATCGCTACGAAATAGTTGATCAAAAAGTAAGTCTAAAATATAGAGCATCCGATAAGCATTTCTTTCCTCGAATGCAGGACAATACGCAAAGTCGCCCACAACTGTATCAGGCTTGGATGAATAACAGTTGGGGTAGTACACGCACTTCACCCACACTGTTTGACAACATCATGTTCACTGTCAAATACCAAATTGGGTGGATGTACTGGCGGTACTTCTTCTGGAATTTCGCTGGACGACAAAACGCAGAGCAAGGCTTTTATGAGTGGGATATTACGGAAGGAAACTGGTCATCTGGCATCAGTGTCATTGACGAAATGCGACTGCATGAAATGAGCGAACTACCCACTTCTATGCGTGAAAATGAGGGTCGCAACCGCTACTATATGTTACCATTTTTGTTTGGATTATTGGGTTTGATATTTCACTTCCGCAAGCGAAACAACGATGCGCTGGCTATGCTCGCTCTCTTCATTATTACTGGAATTGGTATTATTATCTACTCCAATCAGCCGCCAAACGAACCGCGAGAGCGAGATTATGTATTGGCAGGTTCTTTCTTTACCTATTGTATCTGGATAGGTTTGGCAGTGCCTGCGTTGTACGAAATATTTAGAGAGCGAGTCAGTTTGAGTTCGCCAGTGAGTGCCTTGCTAGGTGGAGGATTGGTTGCCATTGCTCCACTCTTGATGTTGACACAAAACTTTGACGATCACAGTCGAAAAGAGCATACTGGCGCACGCGATTATGCGTCCAACTTCTTAAATTCTGTTGATGAAAATGCGATTATTTTCACGTATGGAGATAATGATACCTATCCGCTTTGGTATGCGCAAGAAGTAGAGGGTATCCGTACTGATGTGCGAGTGGTCAACTTAAGTTTGATTGCCGTGGATTGGTATATTGACCAGTTGCGCCGAAAAGTCAATGAATCACCAGCTATTGAAATGACTGTTCCAAGAGATGCCTATCGAGGTAGCAAGCGGGTCATTACGTATTACCGACCGATGTCTGGTGGCAATGATGCAGCGATGAACTTAAAGAGTTTTGTCAATTTTATTGGAGAAGATCATCCGTTTTCCGCGCAAGGCAGAAAGTTTGAAAGCTTTTTCAGCACAAAAAATGTGTTTATTCCAGTTAATAAGCAGGAAGCTATCGAAAGCGGTATTGTCACTGTTGCTGATACCGCTAATATTTTAGATCGAGTACCTTTTACCATCAATAAATCAAATTTGATTAAGGACGAACTAGCGATTTTGGATATCATAGCAACGAATGCTTACAAACGTCCCATTTATTTCGCGGTGACTTGTCAGCCTGGTAAAATGATGGGTTTGCAAGATTACATGCAACTAGAAGGGCTAGCCTTGAAGTTAGTACCGATTCGTTCTCAAAGCGATCCATTATACAGTGTAATTGGTAGTGGACGAGTGGCAGCAGATAAGGTTTACGACAACATCATGAAACAAGGGGAAGGTGACGAACGCTATTTCCGTTGGGGGAATTTTGACAATGAGGATTTGTTCGTCGATAGAAGTTACATGCCAAGTGTACAAAGTCATCGACTAGTAATGTTGCGCACCGCAGGCGATCTTTTGAACAGAGGAGATAAGGAGAAGGCAGTCGAGATGGTCGATCAATACTTTGAAGCATTTCCACATATGAACTTCCCGTATGATATCAATTCGGTCTATTTTATCGAAAAGTATGTGCAAGCAGATGCGAATGAACAAGCGAAAACCCACTTAGAAATATTGGCGAATGAAATGCAGGAGAAACTGATTTTCTTTGAATCCTTAGATGCGGATGATTTGCAAGGTCCTGGTAGTTTCGAGCAGGAGTACAACATGACACTTTCTGCTATCAATGGTGTGATGACTTTGACACAGCAGATGGGTGACGAAGCACTAATGCAGAAGTATCAAGATATGTTTGGAAACTATGTGAACTCGTCGCAACCGTTGCCGAATTAGATATTAGACAATAGACTAGTTCTAGGTTTACTAAACTTTTGAAGTTTAGTAAACCTAAAGTAGCAATCTAAAATAGCAGCCGTTTTTATCTTTGGATAACAACGGCTGTTTGCATTTACAGAACGATCAATTGATGTTCTCGTTTGTTCAAAAACTAGCGTCACCTCGCGAGTAAGCATCACCGTATAATTTCTAAATACAAAAAAATCAATCGTCACTTACACAATCCTCGAATTTGTAGTATTTTGCGACACCTTCACTAGATATTCTTAGGTTGATAACTAATAAAGCATGTGAATTTGATTTCCGATTGCGCTGAAAAAGTCTACCATCTAATATCTAACGTCTAAAATCTCTACATACAAGCTTTTCCAATGCAACGACAAATTTTAGAGACGGAACAAAAAGCACTTGAGATCAACCTGAATGATCGAATTTATGGGACGTTTTCTGAAATTGGAGCAGGACAAGAGGTCGCACGCCATTTTTTTCAAGTCGGAGCAGCCGCCGGAACGATCGCAAAAACCATGTCCGCCTACGACAAAGTGTATTCCGATAGCATCTATGGACCAGAACCGAGTGGACGATATGTCACCGAATCACGCTTGTATCGAATGCTCGATCACGAATACGATCTACTCATTGGACGACTAAACTTAGAGCGTCCCGATGCGAATTTCTTTGTCTTTTCAGATACGATTTCTGCCATCAATTACACGAGAACGATCAAAGGAAGTGGTTGGTTGGGGGTACGGTTTCAATTGCAGCCAGATGGCGAACCAAATGATTTGGTGGTGCACGTCCAGATGTTAGATAACGATAACCAATTGCAGCAGCAAGCTATCGGTATTTTGGGTGTCAATATGGTCTACGCTTGCTCTTACTACCACGAGAATCCAGAGTGGATGATTCAGTCGCTCGTCGATGGCATTCAAGGACGAGTTGCAGTGGATATGATGCGCTTGTCAGGACCTAATTTTGAACAAGTAGACAACCGTTGGGTATGTTTGAAATTAGTCGAACATAAACTGACGAAGGTGACGATGTTTGGACCAGAAGGACATGGCGTACACGCTTCAGAGTTCTTGTACCGAAAGAACGTATTGGTTGTCAGAGGGAGTTTTCGTCCACCCACTTTGGTCAATATGGACATGATTCACAAAAGCTTCGATCAGTTCCGAAAAGAACCGAAAGTAGATGCGAATAAGTCATTTGTATTGACCGAAATTACACTAGACAATTTAAGAGGAGAAGGAGAGAAGATAGACGAAGCCGATTTTATAGATCGAGCCAAGTTGTTATGCGAATTGGGACAAACGACGATCATCTCTGACTCGGACGAATACCATTACCTCATTCGCTATCTCGCTGAATATAAAGTGCCAAGTTTAGGTATTGTCATTGGCGCACGCGAACTCTTAGAAATGATTACCGAAAAATACTATCAGCACTTAGAAGGCGAATTACTTTCGGTGTTTGGCAAAATTTTCAAAAAGCATGTTCGTTTCTATGTGTATCCGTTCATGCAGGAAGGAAGTGCGGAGTTGATGAATGGTCCGAATTTGCCAGTGCCAGAAGGCGTTAAGTTTTTATACAAACACTTGCTGGATAATGGTCAAGTAGTCGACATTCAACAATTCAATGATGATATTTTACACATCTTCTCCAATCGTGTCTTCCAAATGATTCGGAACGATGATGAAGGGTGGGAGAAGTACGTCCCCAAGCGCGTTGCGAAAGCCATCAAAGAAAAAAGTTTGTTTGGCTATCCAGCAGAACAGATGAGTTTTGAATATTGAGAGAGCTTTTAGCCGTTAGCTATTGGCTGTTAGCTTTTTCAGCGCGTTAACTAATTTCAGCGTATTTACAATGATTTTTTTTGAGTCGTAGGTAAGCTAAAGTACTGAATTGATGCAACAGATGAATAAGCTAATGGCTAAAAGCTAGTAGCCAACAGCTTAATAACTAACTAAAACTACAAACAAATGAGTCGATTTCTTGTCCTATGTATTGGACTATTGTGGGTCAGTCTAAGCGTGCAAGCGCAGAGCGAAATGACCATCGAGCAGGAAGTAGAAAAGTGGACATCGCTATACGATTTGAGTGTTGCTCAAACGTATCATGTGCAGAAGATGGTGGAAATGAAAGCGTTCAATCATCAGGAACTGAAAGTACTGGAAGCAGGCGACCCTGAGTTGTATGAGCGAAAGATGAAAAATTTAGATCGTCAATTTCAACTAGGCGTCAAGAATATATTGACTGCCGAACAACTGCCAAAATATAACACTTTAGTAGTACAGAAGCGAGAGCGATTGACTCAAAAAATAGAACAGCTGAAAGCGAGTGGCGCAGAGAAAGTGGAAATTGCGAAAGCGATAGAAGAGTTAAAAGCCATTCAATAAAACAATTGTTTTGTCCAAACTAGCATAAAACTAATTTAATTACCTAATACAACAGATAAACATGACGGATCCCCTCAAGCATAAATTCAAAGAAAAAGCACTTGCCTTATTTACAGAGATGAGGGGCATGCTAAAAGAGCATGGTGACCTCAAAGTCGACGAAGTGAAACTACAGCAAGTACTTGGCGGTGCGCGTGGTATCAAAATGATGGTTTGGGAAACCTCTCAGTTGGACGCCTATGAAGGTATCCGATTTAGAGGCTATTCGATTCCTCAGTTGCGAGACAAGCTGCCTAGAATAAATGGAAGCAAAGAGCCGCTACCAGAAGGGCTATTTTGGTTAATGTTAGTCGGCGAGATTCCAACAGAGGAAGACATCACTTGGCTGTCGAAAGAATGGGCTAAACGCGCCGACGTTCCTCAAGCGACCTTGAGTGTGCTTGATAGCTTGCCGACGAACACGCACCCGATGACACAATTCATCATCGCCATTTCTTCCATGCAGTCTGATAGTGTATTTGCACAGCGATATGCAGACGGTATGAACAAGAGCGACTATTGGGAAGCGACTTACGAAGATGCGATGAACCTAGTCGCACGCTTGCCGAAAGTCGCTGCCTACATTTACCGTCGCGTCTACCATGATAATGAGCATATCGACGCCGATCCTTCTTTGGATTGGGCTGCCAATTTTGCGCATATGTTAGGAATAGAAGGTGATGACTTTAAGCATTTGATGCGTCTGTACACAACCATTCATGCCGATCATGAAGGTGGAAATGCTTCTGCACATACCGCACACTTGGTCAATTCAACGCTGGCTGATCCTTATTTGTCGTATGCGGCAGGTATGAGTTCTTTAGCAGGACCTTTGCATGGACTAGCCAATCAGGAAGTGATTAAGTGGGTGTTTGAAATGATTGATGAGTTAGGTACGCAACAGCCAACAAAAGAGCAAATTGCCGACTATGTCCAAAAGACGTTGAACGAAGGAAAAGTCATTCCTGGCTATGGTCATGCCGTATTGCGACAGCCCGATCCACGATTTATGGCGCAGAAAGCCTTTGCAGAGCGAAACATCAAAGATTCGGACATCGTCAATGTCATTTGGAAAATATTTGATGTCGTACCACCGATCTTGGAAAGCTTAGGAAAAGTTAAAAATCCTTGGCCAAACGTCGATGCGCATTCTGGTGCTATTTTGGTTTATTATGGAATGAAAGAATATCCATTTTATACGGTACTATTTGGGGTGTCTCGCGCTTTAGGTGTCATGGCGGCACTGTGCTGGTCAAGAGCTTTAGGTATGCCATTGGAGCGACCAAAGTCAGTGACGAGCGAATGGGTGAGGTCGTACGTGGAGAAGAATAGTGTGGAGGCTTAAAGAGATATGAGATAGTGAGACCTGCCTGACTGCCGTTCGCGGCAGTCAGGTGTGAGATCGCTTCGCTTTGAGACTTCTAAGCGGTGTGTCTTGCCTCTCACTTTCATCATTTCATATTATCCCATCTTGATTCATCTGATAAAATCCTATCTATAATCGCTCTAAAAGTCTCATATCTCACATCTAGAAGCGGCAGCGATCTCATATCCAATAAGATCAATCTAAATATCGCTTCAACAACCCCTCATACGCATCAATCCGCCGATCCCGAAAAAAGGGCCAAATGCGACGTACGTCTTCCGTTCGTTGTCGATCAATCGTAATGACTGCGGTGGCTTCCTTTTCTTCTGGAGCTTGATACAAAATCTCTCCTTGTGGTCCAGCCACAAAACTGTTTCCCCAAAACTGAATACCTTTCGTCACACCACTCCAGTCTGCTTCAAAGCCAGTTCGATTCACAGCGACAACAGGCAGTCCATTCGCTACCGCATGAGCGCGTTGACTGATTTGCCAAGCCTGCAATTGTCGAGTTTGTTCTTCTTTAGTATCTGTCATTTCATAGCCAATCGCCGTTGGATAAATCAAGACTTCTGCGCCAGCCAATGCCATCAGACGAGCTGCTTCAGGATACCATTGATCCCAACAAACTAGTACACCGAGCTTTCCGACACTTGTTTGAATAGGTGAAAATCCTTTATCACCAGGCGTGAAATAGAACTTTTCGTAGTAAGCAGGATCATCGGGAATGTGCATCTTGCGATATGTTCCCAAAAGTGTTCCATCGCGTTCAAAAACGACGGCGGTATTGTGGTAGATGCCTGGCGCGCGTTTCTCGAATAAGGAAGTGACTAAAACAACATTATTTTCTCGCGCCACAGCACTGAATATCTTGGTGTCCTCGCCAGGTATTGGACGCGCTAGTTCAAACTGTTCGGTATCTTCTACTTGGCAAAAGTAAACGCCAGTGTGCAACTCTTGTAAGACCACCAGTTTTGCACCTTCTGCCGCACATTTTTTGATACCAGCAATGCTTTTCTGAATATTAGCGTCTCGATCGCGGGAGCAAGTTTGTTGGACGATGCCGACTTGGAGCAAATCACTCATGTTTTCGTGAATTATGAATCATAGATTATGAGTCATGATCCATCACCCATAATATATATCCCATGGCTAGTTTTCTTCTTCTAAAAGATCGTTCGCAGCAGCTAAACTGCTGGTCATCTTTTGCTGAACCTTCTTGATCGTCACCATCTCTTGCTCCAGATAGGCTATCGCTTCTGCCTCTTCCATTTCCATCACTTCTGCTTTTTGCTTTAGATTATTCATCCAATCCCACATAGCATCCTCAGCTTCAGCTAATGCTTCGACAGTCGTTTCAGAGTTTGGAACTTCCGCTAGTGCCTTTTGCTGGCGAACTAATTTGCTTGTTTCTGGCATGACTTCATCGTGGACGACCATCATTTCATCCCATTTTTGCTCGACCGCACTTTTCTTTGCTTCCAGCACTTGCTCTTCATTGTTACTCTCGGCAGGCGTTTCACAAGCTATAGCTACTAAGCTCATTAGTAGCATCAATGAAAAATAGCGTAATACATTCATCTGTTATTTATTATCGTCAGTTAAAAATTTGTTCAAGTAAATGACGGCTGATAGATATAAAAACGCGGTATAAACTGCGTACATGCTAATCAGCTCACTTCCTAATTTCTAATTATAGTAGAAAACAGCTAAAATAGAAGGGAGTTGGAAAAAGAATGGACTTATTGATGAATTGACAGCAAGATTATTCATCTAGGTTTTTTCCGATCATCTTCATCACAACAACGACAGTTTCAGGTCGCTCGAAGCAAGTTTGTATTTCACGCTGTAAAATAGGAAAGACAGTAACATACTCACCAAATATGCGAGTACTCATGTTGTTGGTCAAGACAGTAAGTTCTGGATAAGCACGCAAGCGATCTAGAAAATCTAAAATAATCGGCTTGTATTCTGGATGGAGTGGGTAGAGACTAATTTCGACAGAAATGCCCATATACAATAAATTGAATGTTGCGATCCAGTAAACAATAGATCAACATTGGGCTGGAAAAGGAAGGAAGATTGGAATTTTGGGACTACGATATATTGTAGAGTCGTCATATAGTAGACAACTATTTACTTCAATCTCATTTCGTCAGAAACTGTCAATCGCTTTCTTCCCTTTGCTCTACGACGCGCCAATAACTTACGACCCTCTTTCGTACTCATGCGCTCTCTAAATCCGTGCTTGTTCTTACGCTTTCTTCGCGATGGCTGATAAGTCCGTTTCATGCTACTTTATTTATATTGTGTCTCTCGACAACCTAGGTTTTTTAAAAAGAGGGGCAAAGGTAAGCTTATTTTCTGGAAAAATCTAGTTGAAAACCTAAATTTTGTAGTATAGGTCTTAAAAGGTAATATCGATTGACGTGTATATGTTGATTATTATATATATCGTTGAACTGTCTCACATCTCACTACTCATAATCTCACATCTTTAACAAGTAGTCACTGCTTCTCTGCCAACACAATATATTGGTACTCCAAAGAGGTGTCGTCAGTCGTCAATACGCGAAATCCAGCTTGCTCCAGCTCTGCCTCAACCCGATAGAGCGGCACACGAACAGCAGTAGCAGGCCCCACATTGGTTTGCTTCTTTTTGAAATCAGTGATTAATAACTTTGCACCCTTAGAACTGCCTTTGTGGATCTTGCGTAAGTAGTCAATTCGATCATCCAAATACATATACGTATTGATTAAAAGGATTGCATCCGCTTCCCCATCTTTTAATTGTGGACTACTCGGAGAGACCAAACGCACCTCTATTTTATCACGCAATTTAGCAGGCCGCTTTCGTTCCAGGTAAGTCGCTACTTCGTCACTAATGTCAATCGCAATCACCTTCTTGGCTCGCTCTGCCAATAGAAACGTAAAAAATCCATAACCCGCTCCAATGTCTGCCACTGTTTTGTCGGATAAGTCGCCAAATAGGTTGACTACTGTTTCTGGCTTTTGCCATAGGTAGCGACCGTCGCTAGTAAATGTATCAGACAAACTAGATTCGTGCTTGCTACGCGTATCGTCGTTTTGACAGGCGAAGCAGCAGATGAGTAGAAGCCATCCAAAGAGAGTTGTGCGTTTCATAGTTGTTGCAGTGATTTCGGACAGTAAAGTTAAGGAACGCGATGAGAAGTTCTTCAAAAAACCGATAAACAACCCTTTTTTATGGTTCATGGTTCATGTTCTCATAGTTCATGATTCATAATCCATGATCTATAAATCATGTTCATGTTCTCACTTGCCCATCCCCTTCTACGATCCATTTATAACTTGTCAATTCCCGCAACGCCATTGGACCACGAGCATGCAACTTCTGCGTGCTAATTCCAATTTCTGCGCCCAGCCCAAATTGTGAACCATCCGTAAACGCTGTAGATGCATTGGCATAGACAACAGCGGCATCCACCCGATTTAGGAAATCAGCAATCACGTTTCCATTTTCTGCTACGATGGCTTCACTATGCTTGGAGCTATACTGAGCAATGTGATTCATCGCTTCCTCTGCACTTTCCACTGTTTTAATAGAAAGTTTCATGGACAAAAATTCAGTGCCAAAGTCGTCGGCTAGTGCTTGATGGAGGAGCTGTTTTGGATAATGTGGTTGCAGAATAGAATAAGCCGATTCATCCGCAAATACTTCGCAAGAATGAATATCTCTTAATTCTTCAAGAATATCAGGAAGATTGGGTAAATGATCTTGATGGATCAAAATAGTGTCTAAGGCATTGCAAACACTCACCCGTCTAGACTTTGCATTGGTGACGATGACTCTTGCCTTTTCTAGATCAGCAGTCTTATCTATATAGGTATGTACGATGCCTGCTCCCGTTTCGATGACTGGCACTTTGGCAGTATCACGTACAAAGTTAATCAAACCACGTCCCCCTCTTGGAATGATGATATCGACTAAAGAAACGGCTTCCAAGATGACTTTCAGAGCGGCACGTTCGCTAGGCATCAAGTAGCAAATAGAAGTGGGTAAGTTGTGTTTTTTAAGTACTTCATGGATGAGTTCAACAATTGCTAAATTGGAAAAATGAGCGTGTCGACTTCCTTTCAGTACCGCTGCATTGCCAGATTTGAAGCATAAAGCAAATACATCAAAAGTCACATTGGGACGTGATTCATAGACAATACCAATGACACCTAATGGCACACTGACTCGACGTAGATTTAGTTGATTCGGCAAAACACGTTCTTCCAACACCTTGCCTAATGGCGAAGACATCTCTGCCACTTTTCCCAAATCAGCAGCAATTGCTTTCAGGCGGTCTTCATTCAACAACAAGCGATCATACAATGGATCGTTTTCATCCATTCGATCCAAATCTTTCTGATTTTCTTGCAGTAAATAGTCTTGCCGCGCTAGCGTAAGTTGTGCCAAGTCGTTGAGCACTGCACTGATCTGCTCTGCGGTACATCGAACGAGCATTCGGCTTGCTCTATTGACCTCTGCTAAATTGCTTTGAATGCTTTGTTGTATATCTGGTGTTAATGTGTTTGTCATTGTTAGTTAATTGAATTTGAGTATCAAAAGTAGAACTTAAACGAATATAAACATGAACATGCACAATCATTAACCAACTGATTTCCTACTGCTAAATAATAATGGAGCAAACTGGTAGTATCGCATCATTCAAATGCTTCATTGAAGAAATATAATCAACTGAATCACTAAAATCAGAAGCTCATATAGTGCCTATCTTACTACTTGTGCGAAAATTTTACTGTTTTTCAATGAGTTATGAATCTGCTCAGTGAAATTTTAGCGTTGAAAGCTTGCGCATTGCTACAAATAATTTTACCTTTGCACTCGCTTTTCAAAAAACCTAATCAATCTAAAAAAATTCAACTGTGAATACATTAAGTTACAAGACCGAGTCGGCGAAGCCAGAGGAGCTGGAACGCAAGTGGTACATCGTAGATGCAGAGGGAGAAAAAGTAGGTCGTTTGTGCTCTCGTATTGCGCATGTATTGCGTGGGAAGCACCAGCCGCACTATACTCCTCACGTAGACTGTGGCGACCACGTCATCGTCATCAATGCTGACAAAGTTCGTTTTACTGGCAACAAAATGAGCCAGAAAGAATATTTGACCTACTCAGGCTATCCTGGTGGTCAGAAGGCAACTGTCGCGAAAGAGTTGATGGAGAAAAAGCCTACTCAAATCGTAGAGAATGCGGTGAAAGGGATGCTACCTAAGAATCGTTTGGGAAGAGCTATGTTCAAGAAGTTGCATTTGTATGCAGGAACAGATCATCCACATGAGGGACAGCAGCCAGAAGAATTTAATTTTTAACTAACCTCAATAACTCATTACTATGGAAATGATAAATGCCATCGGAAGGAGAAAAGCATCCGTAGCTCGAGTGTACTTGATGAAAGGATCTGGCAAGATCACCATCAATGGCAAAGACTACAAAGAGTACTTTCCGCAACAACATATTACGCCTAAAATTGTCGAACCATTTCAGGCAGTCGAAATCGACGAAAAAATCTATGATCTAAAGATCAATGTAGATGGTGGTGGTTTCAAAGGTCAGGCAGAAGCAGTACGTATGGCGATTTCGCGTGCGTTGATTAAGCTGAGTCCAGACTTCCGTAAGCCACTCAAGGACAAGAAATTTTTAACGCGAGATTCTCGTCAGGTGGAACGTAAGAAGTACGGTAAGCCAAAGGCAAGAAAGAGCTTCCAGTTCAGCAAGCGTTAATAGCCGACTGGGTTTTTATAGGCGAATGGTATTCGCCTCAATATTACTTCGTATGGGCGATTCACGAATCGCCCCAACTATATAAAAAATGGATAAACCTACCTATAAAGAACTCCTAGATGCAGGCGTTCACTTCGGGCATTTGAAGAAAAAATGGAATCCAAAGATGGCGCCATACATTTTTATGGAGCATAAAGGAATTCACATCATTGACTTGAATCGTACACTAGATTCGATGGAGCGTACTGGAAAAGCATTGCGTCAAATCGCTAAGTCTGGTCGGAAGATCATGTTCGTCGCGACGAAAAAGCAAGCGAAAACGATTGTGGCAGAAGCTGCAAGAAGTGTCGGTATGCCATACGTCACGGAACGTTGGCTGGGAGGAATGATGACCAATTTTTCAACCATTCGTCGTTCGATTAAGAAAATGAACAAGATCGACAACATCTTGGCAGACGAAAGTGCGAGTAACATCACAAAGAAAGAACGCTTGATGTTGACGCGTGAGCGCAACAAGTTGGAAAAAGTACTAGGTGGTATCGCGGGTTTAACAAAGTTGCCAGCAGCAATCTTCTTAGTGGATATTCACCATGAGCATATTGCAGTGGCAGAAGCAAAGAAGCTAGGCTTACGTACCTTCGGCATGGTTGATACAAACTCTGACCCAACATTGATTGATTATGCAATTCCTGCGAACGATGATGCTTCTAAGTCGATTGAAGTCATCATTAAGCATATGACCGAATCGATTCGCGAAGGACTAGAAGATCGCCGCAAGTCGAAGTCTGAAAAGGAAGCAGCGACCAAACAGGAGGCGTAGGGGCGATTCACGAATTGCCCATATTGTAACGGGTAACATGAATTACCCATACATAATGAAATACAAACCAAACCATTTATCAAATAATCAAGGCGGACGTAGTAGGCGAATTGCCATTCGTTCCAACAGTTCGCCACCACAAATCATATAGACAATGAGCAAAATTTCTGCTGCTGACGTAAAAAAATTACGCGACGTGACTGGTGCAGGCATGATGGACTGCAAAAAAGCGTTGACGGAAGCGGAGGGCGATATGGATGAAGCAATTGCAATTCTTCGCAAGAAAGGACAAAAACTATCAGCGAAGCGCGCTGATCGCGAGGCGAAAGAAGGGGTAGTGGTTGCGAAAGTAGCTGATGACCGTAGCAAAGGCGTGATTGTGAAGTTGAGTTGCGAGACAGATTTCGTAGCGAAAAACGAAGCATTTGTTGAGCTGACACAAGAATTTGCAAACATCGCGTTGGAAAATTCGCCTGCTTCAAAAGAAGACCTGTTGAACCTATCGTACCAAAATGGGATCACCATTGGTGAGAAAATTACAGAGCAAGTAGGTGTCATTGGCGAGAAGCTAGAACTGGCAGCGTATGAGCATTTGCAAGCAGAGCAAGTCGCTCCCTACATCCACATGGGCAACAAAGCGGCTGTTTTGGTCGGTTTGAACAAAGGTGGAGATGAGGCGTATCAAGCAGGTCGTGACGTAGCGATGCAAGTAGCAGCCATGCGTCCTGTAGCTTTGGACAAAGATCAAGTTGATCAAAGCGTGATTGAGAAGGAGATCGAGATTGGGAAAGAGCAAGCACGTCAGGAAGGAAAACCAGAGCAAATTCTAGAGAAAATTGCGATGGGGAAACTAAACAAGTTCTTCAAAGACAATACGCTATTGAATCAGCAATATGTAAAAGATAATCAGCAGACGGTAAAGTCTTATTTAGGCAGTGTCGAGAAAGGATTGACCGTTACTGAATTTAAGCATGTTGAACTAGGGTAATTCAATCGCTTACGCGAACATAGCAATGTGAAATAAATAAATTGGCATTGTTGGGAAATGATCGGAAAGGGAACGTACTGTCAGTAGCATACTTCCGAGTATTTCTCAACACAAAAGATGTCAATTTCTTATTGAACTCAAACTAAAAAAAGAGAATCAGGGTGACTTGATTCTCTTTTTTTGTGCGATGAAATTAGCAGTTGCACTTAGTTATTCTCCTTTAGAACGATAGCAACGCTACAAAATACCCACATTATATTTCTAGCGTTTCTTACCTTCGCGGAAATTTCAACCTTCCAGTCCTATGGCAATCAAATACAAGCGCGTCCTCCTAAAATTAAGTGGTGAATCCCTGATGGGTGATTTAGAATTTGGTATCTCTCCAGATATGTTGGCTTACTATGCCGAACAGATCAGAGAAATCACTGATATGGGGGTCGAAGTCGCAGTCGTCATCGGCGGTGGCAACATCTTTCGAGGCTTACAGTCCGCAGCGATGGACATTGACCGGGTTCAAGGGGACTACATGGGTATGATGGCAACCGTCATTAATGGAATGGCATTGCAAAGCGCGCTAGAAAAAGCTGGTGTTTATACGCGCTTGTCTACCGCCATCGAAATGCGCCAAATCGCTGAACCCTACATCCGTCGTCGAGTCGTGCGACATTTAGAAAAAGGACGAGTTGTCATTTTTGGAGCAGGCACAGGAAGTCCTTATTTCACCACCGACTCTGCGGCTGCGCTCCGTGCCAATGAAATTAAAGCAGATGTACTACTGAAAGCTACCCGCGTGGATGGTGTTTATTCCGCCGATCCAGAAAAAAACCCTGATGCGGTACGCTTAGAACAATTGAGTTTTCAGGAAGCGATTTTGAAAGGTTTGCGTGTGATGGATATGACAGCTTTCACGCTTTGTCAAGAAAACAATATGCCAGTCATCGTTTTTGATGTGAATGAACCAGAAAATTTGAAGCGGATTATCTCTGGGGAGAAGGTAGGGACGTTGGTGAAAAAGGTAGAAAAGTAAAACGATCGTAGGAACAAATTTGGCTGATTAATGTCAGGATAATTAGTTTGTCCTAACTGTTAATGGGCTTCTATACTTCAAGGAAAGAGTGTTTTTTAACAGTTCATTCTGTCGATTTAAACGCATATCATCAGAAAAGCGTTATAGATTTATGATGAGTAGCACTCTCCTATTTATTTGTCGATAAGAAATTGATATTTTTAGCATCTGCTATAAGTAGAATAGCAAATTCGGGACATTGAGAAATGACCCTTTTACTTCTCTACTCATAATAATTTTATGTATATTTTATAGAGAGAAAGGGTATAGATTTGCCAACTCTAGTAATACTACTCATTTTTACCTACAAGTGTCACACCAAAAGAAATACTGTTTCTTAACCCTCCTTTTAACAAAAAATTATAGCGCAACAAAATTCATTCTCAAAACTAGATTTTGTAATTACTTGTTTCAATAACAACATTCTGATACAGATTCAGATCATCAAAATCGAGTACCATGAGCGCATCACCATATAAACTATCTTTTTACTCTCCTGGCGTACAAAGCGTATTGCCGATGTTTTACGTTGCTTGGTCGGATCGACTGCTATCGCCGAGCGAAATTCGACTACTAAAAGAGGAGCTGAAAAATATCTCTTTTCTTACCGATCGTGAAAAAGTACTGCTCCGCAACTGGATGCGACCGAGTTTACCACCTTCCCGTGAGTTGTACAAGCTTTGGGAAATTGAAGTGCAAGAAGCAGTTTCGCTGCTAGAAGAAGATGAGCCACATACGCTGACGTATTTGGGATTGGAGATGGCGAAGCGTGCTATGACAGAGATGGACGAGCAGGCACAAGCTTCCCTAGAAGAGATGCGAAAGGTGCTAGAAGCGGTCGAAGCGCGTTTGAAGCCACTTAATTCCGAAATTTGTCATCAGATATTCGATGGCGAAGAGGTACATGAGCAAGAAGAATTAGCGCACGCACAGTTTGATATAGCGGCAATGAATAAGCTGTTGGGTGCCGAACAGACTGATTTGATTCAGCGTGTCAAAGCGATGCTGAATGATCCGGTTTTTGAGCGTACCGAAATGCCTGTGAAAGAGGACTATCGAGAGCAGGTATTACATTGGACAAAACTGTTAGCAGCGCAAGGTTGGGGCGCACTGAATTTTCCGAAGCAATATGGAGGAAAGGATAGTATGTTGCAATATGCAGCGGTGTTTGAGACGCTGGGCTATTTCGATTTGAGTTTAGCGATCAAGTTTGGGGTGCAGTTTGGCTTGTTTGGAGGAAGTGTGATGAGCTTGGGGACAAAAAAACATCACGATGAGTACTTGACTAAAATCGGAACTTCAGAACTACTGGGCTGCTTCGCTATGACCGAAACAGGACATGGTTCTAATGTCCGCAAGCTAGAAACGACAGCAACATATAGTGCTGAAAAGGATTCAATTATCATTCATTCGCCACGCTATGAAGCTGGGAAAGAATACATCGGGAATGCATTGCACGGACGCATGGCGAGTGTATTTTGTCAGTTAATTGTTGACGGCGAAAATCATGGAATCCATGCGGTACTCGTACCACTTCGCGACGAAAACGACAACCTATTGCCAGGCATCAAAGTGGAGGATAACGGCTACAAAATGGGACTGAATGGAGTCGACAACGGACGCATTTGGTTCGATCATGTCGAAGTGCCACGTGAAAATTTATTAGATCGTTTTGGTGGCATTACGGAGGAAGGCAAATACCATAGCGATATCGAAAATCCATCGCGTCGCTTCTTTACCATGTTGGGAACGCTAGTAGGTGGACGTGTTTGTGTGCCACGTTGTGGATTGAGTGCTGCTAAAGCTGGTATTGAAATAGCCGTCCGTTTTGGACTAAAACGCCGACAGTTTGGTCCAAATTTTACCGCTCCCGAAACGCTCATTTTAGACTATCCGAGTCATCAGCGGCGACTGATGCCGCTCGTTGCTAAAGCGTATGCCTTACATTTTGGCTTGCAGTACCTAACCGAACGTTTTTCTGCACACGAAGAAGGCGATATGCGCGAAATTGAAACCTTAGCAGCTGGGATGAAAGCCTATGCGACTTGGTTTACGACACACGCTTTACAAGAAAGTCGAGAAGCTTGTGGTGGAAAAGGCTATTTGTCCGAAAATCGTTTCGATCACCTCAAGAATGGAACAGAAATTTTTACGACGTTTGAAGGTGATAATACCGTTCTGATGCAATTGGTGGCTAAAGGTGTGCTGACCAAATACCGTCAAGCGTTCAATGAAGAAGGGATGTTCGGCATGTTGCGCTATTTGGGGGGCATGATGGCATCTTCGGTTATCGACAAAAATCCAATCACGATTCGTCGCACCGAACGCGAACATTTATTAGACCATAACTTACACTTGCAACTGTTCCGCAGTCGAGAGGAAAACCTCAAATATTCGGTCAGTCAACGAATGCGTGGACTAATCAAACAAGGCAAGTCGGGTTATGATGCGGCTATCGAATGTCAAACGCATATGTTGGCGTTAGCTACAGCATTTATTGAGCGAATTGTATTGGAGCAGTTCGTCCAAGTCGTTGAAGATCAGGAGAATGAAGCACTGAAAGCAAGTTTGCAGCAGTTGTGTCAGTTGTATGCGCTACACACCATTGAAGAGCATAAAGGTTGGTATCTAGAACAAGCGTATATGGATGGTAGCAAGTCAAAAGCCATTCGTCGAATCGTGGATGATTTGTGTGTAGAAGTGCGGGAAGATGCACTAGCACTAGTCGAAGCTTGGGGGATTTCAGAAGAATTGCTAGGTGCACCTATTGCACACTAATTTTGCTTGTTGTCAGTCAACTACCAGTTGCCTGACAACTCACGGCAATCTGTAAAATCAAAATACTTACGTATCCTTGCATCTCTTTGACGAAAAAGGGAAAACTAATCCATTCGCTATCTTATTCATTGATACAAACAGCAAATTACGTAAGCTTTGAGTACGAAAATACAAGACCTTCGAGAAGATTATCAGCAAGATCATCTATTGATGCAAGATGTGGCTGACGATCCCATGCAGCAGTTTAATATTTGGTTCGAGCAAGCCGTCCAAGCTGACGTGAAAGAACCCAACGCTATGACTTTAGCGACCGCCAACACACAGGGTCGACCTTCAGCCCGCATTGTTTTACTAAAGGGTGTGCGCGACAATAGTTTTGTTTTCTATACCAATTATAACAGCCAAAAAGGACAAGAACTGAGCGAAAATCCATACGCAGCTTTGGTATTCAATTGGCTGACATTGGAAAAGCAAATTCGTATCAGTGGGAAAGTCCGACCGTTGGCTCGAGCAGATTCAGAGGCTTACTTCCAGTCGCGTCCAAAAGGTAGCCAAATCGGAGCGTGGGCATCGCCACAAAGTCAGATTATTGAGGATCGACAACTATTGGAAGACAATGTAGAAAATCTAAAAACACAATATGCCGAAGCGGAGCAGCTACCTTGTCCACCACATTGGGGCGGTTTTGAAGTCTTGCCAGACGAAATCGAATTTTGGCAAGGACGTTCTAGCCGACTGCATGATCGAATTGTGTATCGAAAAGAGTCGGATGGTAGTTGGAAAATTGAGCGTCTAGCTCCCTAAATTGGGTAGAATTGCAGAACTGATCGCTTATCGGCTCAACTGTTGAACAGTCCTTTTTTTAACCCTATTATTAGACTATTCCACAACAAAAACAAATGATAAAAAACGACCTATTCCTTCGCACCGCAAGAGGTGAGCAAGTAGAACGACCACCAGTTTGGTTGATGCGTCAAGCTGGACGTACGCTGCCGAACTACAAGAAAATGCGAGCAAAACTATCGGGCTTTAAAGAGTTGGTGACTTCTCCTGATCGAGTGGTAGAAGCGAGTATAGAACCGATTGATTTGTTAGGTGTGGATGTCGCCATTATCTTTTCGGATATTCTAGTCATTCCTGAAGCAATGGGACTGCCGTACGAAATGGTCGAAAAGAAAGGACCGCTGTTTCCTAATACGGTACAACAAAAAGCGGATGTTGATAACTTACAATCGGGACAATCAGCTGCCGAGACCTTAGGTTATGTATATGATTCTGTCAAATTGATGAAACGCGAACTCAACAATCGAGTGCCGCTGATTGGATTTGCTGGCGCGCCTTGGACGATCTTTGCCTATATGGTAGAAGGCTCGGGAAGTAAGACGTTTTCCAAAGCAAAAAAATTGCTGTATCAGTCGCCAGAAGTGGCACATGATCTATTGTCCAAAATTACGGAGACAACGATTGTCTACTTAAAGCAAAAGATCGTAGCTGGTGTCGATTTGGTACAAATATTTGACTCTTGGGCAGGTATCTTAACTCCTGAATCATATCGAACATTCGGTTTACCTTATTTGAATCGAATCGCCGAAGCTATTGACGAAGTACCTGTCACTTTGTTTGCTAAAAATGCTTGGTTCGTGATGGAAGAATTGGGCAAAAGTGAGGCGCAGGTGATTGGTGTAGATTGGAATACCTCGCCAGAACAAGCGCGTGCTTGGATCGGTCAAGATAAAGTTTTGCAAGGCAATCTCGATCCTTGTCAATTGTATGCGTCGACCAATGAAATTGAGCAAGCGACACAGCAGATGATTCGTCGATTTGGAAGCAAACATATCGCCAATTTAGGACATGGCGTTTATCCCGATACACCTCTGGATAGTATTAAATGCTTTGTAGATACGGTGAAGGCGTTTCGATATGAAAGCTAGATATTGGGAACGTTTCTTCACTTCAGTGTTCGACATTCCTTATTCCTCTGTTCGATATTCAATTTTCTCTTTTCAGAACTCCACAAAAATTGCTCGCAACTACCTGATTCTGAAAGAAAATGTGTACTTTTGCATCCGTTTTCTAAAAAACAACTTATTAAATAATTTATGCAACAATACGAAGTAACTTTCATAGTAGATCCTGTCTTGTCGAAAGAAGAGATCGGAGCTACTGCTAAAACGTACGAGGATCAGCTAAAAGAGCTAGGTGCGACTATCGTCAACGTAGACGGTTTAGGACTAAAGCAACTAGCGTACCCGATCCAGAAGCGTACGTCTGGCATTTACTACTGCGTAGAATTTACAATAGCAGATCTATCTAAACTATCTGCTATGGAATTAGCTATGCGTCGTGACGACCGCGTCATGCGTTTTTTAACAGTGAAGCTAGACAAGTACGGTGTTAAGTACAACGAGGACAAACGAGCTGGTAAAATTGGAAAAAGCCGCTCGAAGGACGAAGAAGAGTTTAAACCTGATCCACGCAAGCAAGCTCACGCTTCTAAAGACAAAAGCGTCCGCACGGCGAAGAAGTCGATGAAGAAAGAGACAGCTGCTCAGGAGAAAAAGGATAACTAAACTCGTAGCTAATTTCATGAACTGGCAGCAGTCAGTTTTCACTAAAAAAGGAAAATAACTTATGGCATCTAGAGATGATATAAAGTTTTTGAGTAACCCCAATATTGGTCAAAAGCGTAAAAAGTATTGCCGATTCAAGAAGTATGGTATCAAGTATATTGATTACAAAGATCCTGACTTCTTATTGCAATTTGTGAATGAGCAAGGTAAAATTTTACCCCGCCGCATCACTGGAAACTCATTGAAGTACCAACGTAAAGTCGCCACGGCTGTCAAGCGCGCGCGTCACTTAGCGATGTTACCTTACGTAACCGACTTGTTGAAGTAGATTCAACAGTTCTCTTTATGAATCGGCTTCCACTGTGGAGGCTGTACAAATTCAAAGTTATGGATATCATTCTATTAAAAGATATAGACAACTTGGGAGAAAAGTTTGACGTCGTGACCGTGAAGTCTGGCTACGGACGTAACTTTTTAATTCCACAAAAAATGGCAATTGTCGCGAATAAAGACAATATGTCACGCTTGGATGAGCACAAAACAAAGGAAGCAGAACAAGAAGCTCAAGTCATCGCTGAGCTAGAAGCTACCAAAGCGAAAATTGAAAGCAAGACCTTGACGATCGGTGCAAAAGCTGGTACGAGTGGCAAGATTTTCGGTAGTGTGACGAACGTTCAGTTAGGACAAGCATTGGAAAGTGAATTAGGTGTTGACATTGATCGCCGCTTGATTCAAATTGCTGATGAAGTCAAAGAACTAGGCGAATATGTTGCGAATGTTCGTTTGCATAAGAGAGTGAATGCCGCATTGAAATTTGAAGTGGTGAGTGAATAGTGATTACTCATTTTTCTGCTTGATAGAAATAGTAAAGGGAAAAACGCTGTATGGTGTTTCTCCCTTTTTTGGTTTATAGATGAAAATACGTTTATAATGCCTTGTACCTTGACATCATATCAACAAAAAAGCGGATACCTCAAAAGAGATACCCGCTGGAGAAACTAGAAAGAAAATAATCTTTGTTAATAGATATGAGATTATGAGACGTGAGATCGCTTCGCTGCTAGACTGCTTCTCACTCTCTCACTCTCTCACTCTCTCACTCTCTCACTCTCTCACTCTCTCCTATCATATCTCATCTAAGCGAAACAGCTCATACTCCTCAATCACTTGAATCAAACGTGCTGCATAATTCGGCTGCGTCGAGTAGTTCAGTTGCTCTAAGCCGTTCGCCCATTTTTTGTAGTCTTTGTTGTGTTGTAGAAGTTGTTGATAAGGGTGTTGTTCGGAGCTAAATAGCAGGCTGTGTGCGCGCCAATTTTCCCATGCGCTAGAGAAGTTTCCACTTGTTAAAGGTGTCCCAAAATGGTTGTGATTGGCGACAGTTGTTGGTGCTTGTCCTGCTTGACTTTCTAGTAGCGCTTGAGCCATTTTAATACTAGCAGGAATACCAAATTTGTGGTGTTCAGCGACTGCCACTTTTGCGAATCGCTTGATGTAAGCTTCTGTTTGCGTTTGGTTGGGAGCAGTAGTAGAGGTAGCTGTTTTTTCTTCACTACCGAATGAAAAAGAAGGTGCGACACTCAACTGATCGGCAGTCGAATAGCTCGTATTTTGGGGAGCGGCTTGTTCGCTAGCAGGTGCACTCATGCGCACCTGAAAATGCAAATCTTTTTTAAAGAAGATGACCAAAGCGATCGCTAACACACTCAACTCGAACAATGGCAACTTCACCGAACGGAACGTGCCCAATGTCAAGCGATGAAAGTGAAATTGTAGAGCAGCATACAAATTCAATGCCTGCTTCCACCACTTTTTGATGAGCAGTTTTAGACTAACGGGTGTAGTTGATTCAGTACGAGTCGACTGTATGCTATGTGTGTTTTTTGGTGACGATGTAGTAATCTTCTTCATAATGCTTAGAAAATTGAGTTGCTCAACAACCATTTGATAGATGGGTGACCAATGGGATGTTTTGCTGGTGTGAATAAAAAACAAGGAATTGCAAAAAGAACATATAATTTCATTAAATTTGCTTTACGATGGTAAATTTAAAACTATTTGTTTTTAAATTCCTAATCTTCTCACAAATTTGTTTCAACTATTATGTCCAAGTACGAAGATCACATTGTAAATCAACGCTTTAAACAGGTCTACGAAGTTTTAGAAGACCAACAACTCATCAAAGGAAAGTCGGATGTGGCAAAAGAATTGGGCACCTATAACCACATTATTAACAGCATTCTGAAGGGGCAGCGCAACATTACGATTGACCAACTCACCCAATTGTTTGAAAAGTATAGCATCAATGCCAACTATTTGTTTGGATTGAGTGAAGATATGTTTGTGCAAGACATCGAAACGCACAATATGCACATGCGATCAATTGGTTCTAGTGGCAACATCACTCTCATTTCTGCGAAAGCATTAGCAGGCGACGCCATCGGTGCAGACGCGAGTACGGACGAAGAGGAGCAACCGAAGTTCTCTGTGCCGGGTATTCAAGGTAATTTATTGGCAGTCGAAATCAGCGGCGACAGCATGATGCCGACGCTCATCAATGGCGATATTGTAGTGTGTGAAAAAGTAGAGCGAGGCGAACCGATCCGCGACAATCAAGTCTATATTGTAGTCACTGATGTGGTAGTGGCCAAACGAGTTCAACAGATCAAGTCCGACGATGCAATACAGTTGCGCTTGATCTCCGATAATTCGGGGGTGTATCCACCTTATGAGATTGATCTGGAAGACGTACGACAGTTGATGCGAGTAAAATGTCGATTGACAACACATGGAATGAAGTAACTATTCCAGCGAATGACGTTATCCATTGGTAACCAATTTTAAAATAAACCAGAGGAAATAGGTGTTAGCACTTATTTCCTCTTTTTAATGACTACTTTTTTATGAGACTACTCATTTCTGGACTACCACTGTTCATGCTATTGTTTGCTTGCCAATCGACAGAAACAGAAGCGACCGACGAGTTGAGCGAATCATCATCAGTCGACGTCGTGCTCAGTGACTTCAACGACTTCTATGATCGCTTTCACCAAGATAGCATTTACCAAAAAGAACACATTCTGTTTCCGCTACAAGGACTTCCTTCCGACGCTGACAGTACCACCCTCCGCAATCGCAATTTTAAGTGGACGGAAGAGACTTGGACAGTACAAAATGAAATTGATCCTCGCTCTGGTTTTAGTTCCACTATTTTGCCAGTCGACTCCGCTTTGGTGATTGAGCAGATTATGCATAAAACGGGACAGTACGCGATGGAACGCCGATTTGCGAAGATGGGCGGTGAGTGGATGCTCATCTACTATGCTGGACTGAATCGAGTGAAGCAGTGAGGAAAGAAGATCTTGGAGCTGGAATCGTTAATTTTAACCTGATTTAATGAACACTCCGCGTCTCTTCTTGTATCATAGTTGAATAGACATCTTCCTATTATATTTACAAAAATCGAACTAATGATACGTACACTTTCTATACTCAGCTTCTTACTCGCTTTCCTTTTCGTTTCCTGTGATGCACCGCCCGTCGATGACGACAATGACGACACCACTGAGATGGAAGACGATATGGATGTCAGCGACGCATATACCATTACTGCTTTCCCAGATTCCCCAGAGTTTCCTGACGCGAAACTGGAAGCAATGAAGTATAATAATGGAACGTTTGAGTTCCCGATTTCTGCAACGGACTACGAACTAGGTGCGCAGACACCAGATGCAGATAGCAAGATGTGTGCGAACTCCGCCAAAGGACAACATATCCACTTAATCATTGATAACGAACCATATATAGCGAAGTATGAGAACACGTTCGATCAAGAAGTGGCAGACGGCGAGCATTATATCTTAGCGTTTCTATCTCGTTCTTACCATGAAAGCTTGAAACATGACGGTGCTTCTATTGCACAAAAAGTCAACATCACAAATGGTAGCGCGTCAGGAGCAACGGACATCACAGAACCGATGTTGTTTTATAGTCGTCCAAAAGGAACGTATGTAGGAACAAAAGAAACAGAGAAAGTGATGTTGGATTTTTATCCAGTCAATGTAGAACTAGGGGACGAGTATAAAGTAAAATTAGAAATAAACGGTGAAGAGCAAATGATGCTAGATACTTGGCAGCCCTACTTCATCGAAGGACTACCGATGGGCGACAATCGCATCAAGTTAACGCTTGTGGATGGTGATGGCAATACAGTAGATACACCTCTGAATCCAGTAGAGCGTGTCTTTACGTTGAAAGAGGATAAAGGTGAAAGTATGGGGATGCAATAAACTTATATAGCGTGATGGCACGACTTTTAGTTTACCTTTAAATTGCGCCACCACTTTATTGAGCATGATTTTTTATTGAAACTCATTCTATCAAAAAATTGCGCCGCATTTGGAACTTTTTTATCTTTGCAGCCCTTTATTAGCCAAAGCTTCTATTCTACATGGAAGTGAAAGATTTAAACGGTGGATATAGCTCAGTTGGTTAGAGCGCTGGATTGTGGTTCCAGAGGTCGCCGGTTCAATTCCGGTTATTCACCCATCTTAAC
>CAYLPW010000009.1:0-41356 GCA_964385665.1 uncultured Saprospiraceae bacterium | reverse complement strand
CTCCTACTACACCTACATCCCAGCCAGCTAAATACGGATTTCGAGTATGGTTAAAACAGCAAATGATGATTTTTACTGTCTTCTCTTTTGTTGATTTGCAGATCAGGAACAACGACTTTCTCGAAGAAATAATAGAGGATTTGGAGTATAGGTAGGTTTACCTTTTCATCCATTCATATAGTCAATTACAGACTTTAGAAGTGAGCCATCGCTTTTAGGGTCTGTTTTTGTTTGGCAAAGTAGTACTTTTGAGCATCTAACTCATTAGATATTTAATCGCAGAGATGACTATTCAACTTTCTACCTCCACCACATCTACCGAAGTAGCAGACTACTTATTGGAAAATGAATTGATGACCGCTCAGCCCATCGAAACTACCCTTTCCAAACCAGGCGAAGGCAACATGAATGTCGTGCTGCGCTTTGAATACGATGGACAGTCAATCATATTGAAACAGTCTAAACCTTACGTTAACAAATACCCTTCCATTCCTGCTCCACAGGAGCGTATCCATACCGAAGCGATGTTTTATCAGTATGCACAGCGCATCGAAAAACAGGCTGCTAATATGCCAAAGTTACTGCATTATGACGCAGCCAATTTTCTGATGGTACTAGAAGATTTAGGAAAAGGAAGTGACTTGTTAGCCGTCTATCAACAAACGAAGCGGATTTCTAAAGCAGATTTTACGTTACTACTTCACTACCTAAATGATTTACACAGCATTGATTGGTCAGCCACAGAGCGAAAAGAATACCCTAACAACTTAAACCTACGGCAGCTGAATCATCAGCATATATTTGTATTGCCTTTTCAAACAGATAATGGATTTGATTTGAATGGTGTTCAAATTGGATTAGCGGATCTTGCGCTTCCGTATGTAGGAGATGAAGGGTTGAAGCAGCGAATTGATACATTAGGCAAAAGATATTTATCTGAAGGCTTACACTTATTGCACGGCGATTACTATCCAGGTAGTTGGGTACGTACGGCTTCAGGCATCAAAATAATTGATCCAGAATTTAGTTTTATGGGGGAAGTAGAGTTTGATTTAGGTGTTTTGATGGGACACTCGATATTGGCAGGTCATAAACTGGAAGAAGTGGAAGTCTTAGTCAGGAAACACTATCAAGTTCCGTTCGAGCTTACCTTGGCGCGTGCCTATGCAGGTGTAGAGATGATGCGTCGCTTGATTGGTATTGCACAGTTGCCGTTACCTTATGCTCTTTCAGAGAAGAAACAGCTACTTGAAACAGCAAAAACATATCTATTGCAGTAGGGCAAGGGTAAGCAACAATATTGAACTGCAAAACGTATTTAGTACAACCTGCCCCATCCCCCAAACTAGTTCTCCATTGCTACATACAAGTATACTTTTCTATTATGGAGGCGACTCAATTAATACATTATCAATTGACCAATCATTACTTTTACATCTTTACTTTTCTTCTTTTTTGTTCTCCACTACACACGCTTGTCGCGCAAGAAGAGGTCGCAGACACAGCGATATTACAAACGGCTTGTACGCAAGAAGCCATTTGGTGTACGGATATTTTAGTGGAAGAAACATTGCGCTTTCGTATTCGACGGGATGGTCGTATTCTAGAAAATACGGAGGGCTGTAATTTTGTCATGACTGGTTTCTATTCCCCTATCAGTGACGCCATCTTATCGTCAGACTTTGCCCCCTTTTTCATTGACAAGTGGCGAGTAGACGAACAAACTTTTTCGGGCGAATTCCTATCCATTGATGCATTGGTGGATTCTTTGAATACCTGGGATGTCGGAGGAAATTGGCGTTTCTTAGCTGCATCGGAACAATTGATAGGTGGCGTAAGTAGTCGTACGTACGGGGAGTTGCGAATTGAAATTCTGCCGACTAGCACTACCATCAACGCACCTTATATTCGGCAGTCCATGGCTCGCAATGTTGGCGTTTCATTACCTGTTGGGACGCATGTTTTACGAATTACCGATTTATTCACCTTAGAAGTGGAAGAACAGATCGTTCAAGTACGCTGTACAAATACCGACAGCTTACAGCTCAATCTATCCATCGGAGCATCTCGTTTTTTATGTTTGGATCAGGAAGAACTGACGCTACCTGCTTCCGACATCATCAATACGCAAGAGTCGAGCAGCTATTCCTGGCGACTCACGACCGAGAATTGCATTGAAGTGCGTGGAAACTTGAATGATGAAGTAGAAACGTATTTTATACAGTGCGACTCTACAGGTATCTGTGACTCTACCTTCGTCCAAATTTTGGTGCGTCCTTCCATCAGTCGACGACAACGGACGGCAATTCGAGTGGGAGGTACTGGTCAGTATTGTTTGGAACAGCAGCGCCTTTTGCCGGGAGAGCTATCAACTTTTGAAAACAGCTGTGTAGCCAATGACATTGCCAATTTTGAGTTAGATGCATCTAGTCTATGTATTAGATATGAAGGTCAACAGATTGGGCAAACGAGTGCTTGTCTACGCTACGAAGATGACTTTGGGAATCGCGATAGCTTAGATTTTTTACTGACTGTAGTCGAACCCGAAGTGATAACCGATACGATCTTTCTAAATGTAGACGAGGGCATATTTTGCTTTGATGTCAGCGACTTTGGAAACCTAGTGACCATCTTTGAGGACTGTGACCGATTGGATACTAGCGAAATCGTCGATTTTGATTTAGATGTGAAAGAATACTGTTTGAATTATACTGGCACTACAGTAGGTACGGATAGCATTTGTGTTTGGATTACCGATACGGAAGGTAATGCTTCGCTGACCGTCTTTCATATTACTGTCATACAGCCAACTAGCTCTACCATAGCAGCCTCCTTGTTCATCAACGAATCCATAGAAGTTTGCATCGACACATCAGAGTTACCTGGTCACCTTAATGCTTTTTTCAATGTGTGTCCGCTATTGTCGGGTGAAAAAGTAGAAGTAGATATTCAGTCTGCTAATTGTGTGACACTAATGGGTAAGGAGACTGGTGTCGAACGCGCTTGTTTAGTGGCTTGTGACGACTTAGGCTTTTGTGATACTACATTTTTGATCGTCAATGTCATCCCATTTGCTGATCCACCTAATGCGGAAGACGATGCCGCTACGACCACTCAAAGTGAAAGCGTTATTATTTCTGTTCAAGATAATGATGACCTGACGGGTGGCATCAGTGTCATTTCGATAGGCGACGCGCCCAGTAATGGAACTGTGGTGTTAAATCCCGATGGCACGATCTCCTATTTTCCAGATGCTCAAAACTGTACGGGACAAGATCAATTTACGTATTTTATTTGCAACGACAATGGCTGTGACAACGCAACGGTGACGATTGAGGTACAATGCGAAGGTCTAGAAATATTTGATGGCTTTTCGCCGAATGGAGATGGTATCAACGACGTTTTTTTCATCGCCAATATTGATGCAGAAGGCGAAAATTTGTTACAAGTCTACAATCGTTGGGGACATTTGGTCTATGAGAAACGTAACTATGAGAACGACTGGGCTGGAACATGGAAAGGAAAAGATTTGCCTGACGGGACGTACTTCTACATTTTGGAAGTGGAGCAGTTGGATGGCAGTCAGGAAGTTTTTCGGGGAAGTTTAGAGTTGCATCGGTAAGGCGAATAATTTCAAATACATAGGCACATAGAAAGCATAACTTACTGATTTGTAGCAGGTTATAATCATGTTTTCAGTCAAGTGTAAGCGTTGTAGAAAATGAAATTCTCTCCCCAACATACATAGGTTACCTTCTATGTGTCCTACTGTGTCCATGTGTTTCAAAAATATATCTAGTAGACCTATCAAGTCTAATTTCAACTTCTCTATTTACCCATAGAACTGCCCGACGGGTGTTTTTCCTTATAATCCAAGGTCAAGAAAGTTAGCGTTTTCACCCCTAATTTCATCCCACTATCATCAATAAAAAAGTCTGGCGTATGGTGTGGAGCAGCATCGTATTGACTCATCCCTTTTGGCATTCCACCTAAAAATAAAAACAAGCCTGGCACTTCACGTGCGAAAAAGGAGAAATCTTCCGCCCCTGTACTGGCAGGCGATAAGCGCACATTATCTTCGCCAGCTGCTTCAAAGACCGTTGGAAGCATGACTTGAGTTAACTCAACACTATTCACCGTCACTGGATACCCAATCTGAATATCCACTTCCGCTACAGCTCCTGCACTTTCTGCTATTTTTGTCGCGGTCAATCGAATTTTCTCATGAATGATGCGCTGCATGGCGGTATCTAGCGTCCGAATCGTACCGATCATTTCACATTCTTCAGGAATGATATTGTTGCGTACGCCACCGTCTATTTTTCCGACCGTGATGACAGCTGCTTCTTTTGTTAGTTCCGTTTGGCGGCTAATGATGGTCTGCAAACCATTGATGATTTGTGCAGATACGACGATTGGATCGACACCGCCCCAAGGTCGAGAGCCGTGCGTTTGTTTGCCTTTTACTTTGATCGTAAAGCGATCAGCAGCTGCCATTGTGCCACCTGGTTTATAGCGAATCGTACCGACTTCCGTACCAGAGTTGATGTGCAAGCCAAAGATCACTTCCGTATTGATGCGATCCATCAAACCTTCTTTCACCATGAGTTTTGCACCGCCTTCTTCACCTTGTGGGGCACCTTCTTCAGCTGGCTGAAAGATGAAAACCACATCGCCTGCAATATCGTCTTTCATCTTCGTCAATACTTCCGCTGTTCCCAATAGCATAGCGACATGCGTATCGTGACCGCAAGCATGCATGACACCAACTTCTTTTCCTAAATATGTGGATTTGACTTTAGAAGCATACGGCACATCGACGCGTTCAGTGACTGGTAAGGCATCCATATCGGCACGTAAAGCAACAGTAGGTCCAGGTTTTCCTCCTTTCAACCGACCGACAACTCCAGTGTGCGCCACACCTGTTTCGACTTCTAGTCCTAGTCGACGCAACTCTTTTTCGATGCGTTTGGCTGTCTCAAACTCGCGATTGGAGAGTTCCGGATATTGATGAAAATGATGTCGCCATTCGATGACTTGTTCTTCTACGGCATCGACGTGCTGCATGGCTTTGGTTTTTAGGCTACTTTGTCCCATTAACAAACATGGTAATGCAATCAAGCATAACGCAATTACTGATTTAAACATACTAATTTCAAGTTTTGAGTAACAATAAGAGGCTGATTGGAAGTTCTAGCAAGATAGAAAATATTTGGTGAGCCGTTCCAATTTCATGAGAATTCCTAATTTCGCCCACCAAAACTTAAACAACACAAACATGAGTCAATTACTAGCAGGCAAAGTAGCTATCATCACAGGTGGATCAAGAGGTATCGGAAAGGCAATGGTCGAAAAATTTGTAGCAGAAGGCGCGAAAGTAGCTTTTACCTATCGGTCTTCTTCAGCTAAAGCAGATGCCATCGTCGACGTTTTAGGGGAGAATGCCAAAGCGTATCAATCCGACGCCTCTTCTTATGCCGCAGCAGGCGAATTAATCGCGCAAGTGCAAAAAGACTTTGGAACAATTGATATTCTGATCAACAATGCTGGCATTACAAAAGATAACCTAATGCTACGCATGTCCGAAGAACAATGGGACGATGTGATTGAAGTGAATTTGAAGTCTGTCTTCAATATGACCAAACAGATTATGCGTCCTATGCTGAAAAATCGGGCTGGCTCGATCATCAATATTAGTTCGGTAGTCGGTGTGTTTGGAAATGCTGGACAAGCGAATTATGCGGCGTCGAAGGCTGGAATTATTGGTTTTACGAAGTCGATTGCTAAGGAAGTCGGCTCACGTAGCATTCGTTGCAATGCGGTCGCGCCAGGCTTTATTGCCACGGAAATGACGGATGAGTTGGATGAAAAAACAAAAGAATCGTATTTAAGCAATATTCCTTTGAAACGTTTTGGAACGGGCGAAGAAGTAGCTGATGCTTGTGTATTCTTAGCTTCGGATCACTCCAAATATATTTCGGGGCAGGTATTGAGTGTATGTGGGGCGATGAATACTTGATGGAGATTTGAGACATTAGACGTTAGACATTAGATGTTAGACTAGTTCGGCAGATGATACATATTGTAGCTTTTATCCTCATTGTTTGCTCCATGTGTTAAAAAAGACTTCTCCAATCTACTACTGTAAACAAATAAAAAGTCTCCTATCAACTAGCGTGGTAGGAGACTTTACTATTCTTTTTTGAACTTGTCAGACGCTAGATTAGATAGAATTCATACTGTTGAATCATCGCTTTCACGTTGTAGCGTCTATCATCTATCGTCTACTATCTAATATCTTAATAGATTAGAATCTGTAGATCGCATTCACATCTGCGTCTTGATGTGGAAAATCTTCTTGTGCTAAATTAAAGACTTGTCCATCTTGGGTGAAGACGCGACGCGCTAACAGTTCCATTAAGTCTTGGCTATCAGCTTGCTTCTCTTGGTGAACACTTACTTTGTGTAGCTCTGGATCGTATGTACCATATAGTTCGGCATCCTTATTGATGAATACAGATTGTACTTTTCCTTCGATGGCACTAGCAATAATGTCCGTAGCGGAAGTAGAAGCTCGATTTTGGGCTAAATAGTCCCCGAACTCGTCGCGGAAGTTGTTTTTATTCGTATTGGCGTAGCCTTCCATAATCTCCCAAGCTTGCTCGTGCAGTTGTTGTCCACTTAAGTCTTCTGGACTGCCGCTAACAAATTTTTCTTTTAAGTGCGTATACTTCGCAGTGTCTTGATAGATAGATGCATTGACGTCTACTGTAGCTAGAATCATCGGAATCGTTTCATCATCCAAAAACTCACGCAAACCGCGATCGACAATAGCAAAATACTCTTTTAAGTAGCCATTCATTTTGTCTTTTCCACCACCGTGACCGTGATAAATACCAGCACCTGGCGAATCCGACCCATGCATCTGCAATGAAGCATCAGGATCTAGCATCAGTGCTTTGTCCATATTTGGAGGCACGTGTTCACTCACGTCTACTGCATGAATGCTGTGTCGATCTCCCTTGAAAAAGCGCACTTCGTTTTGACTCAATGCTAGTAAATAGAAGTCCGTTTGTTCAGTGAATAGAGGCATAAGTGGTCGAATATGAAAATGCTGATCGACGCTCGTGTGCTGCTTGAAGTGAACAGGCAGTGTGTATTGTGCAAAGAAGTTTTTGCCAATGAATACCGCTAGTCCTTCTTGCTGATGTCTCCAGAAATCGTCGTTGTCGATTAGTTGATGTCCTTTAGCTAGGAAAGCTAAGGCATCGGCGCGTTCCATTCCACTATCTTCTAATTCGTTCTGCGCTTTTTGCACACCGTTTTTAAATCGGATTTGGTCTTCTTGTTCTTGCCCTACTCGGAATGTAGGAATATAAATCGACACGCAAGGATAGCCCTCGTGTTCAATGAGTTGGTTCAGCTGACTTCTGCTAATCATAGTTTTAGTTTTATTGATAAAAGGGTACGCAACCCCGAATTAATGTTTTGATAAATACGAATGAATGTCTCTGACGATTTATAGATCGACCAGAATATTCTTCACAGCGGGTACTGTTTTAGCACGCTCCAAACGTCGGACAATCGTAGAGATAGTCTCCAAATTTTCATGAAAAGCAGCACCAGGATCATCATTGATCGCTAATGCATCTTCGTATCGCTTCATGAGTTGTCGCTCATTGGTCAAACAAAGTTCATATACACTAAACTCATTGTCGGTACGCACTGCTTCAAACAACTCATCCTCTCGTCGGCGCAACGGAGCATGCTCCACTAAATCTTCCGTAAAGCCTGCGCCTAAACTATCCTTCAATTTGTGCGCGAATGCAATATGCTTCTTGTGAAAGTCTGCGAAGAATTCATTCAACTTTTCAAATTTGATGTCATTCGTGACTTCCTGATAAATCTTTGAGCTATCCAAGTGCATTTGAATCAGTTTTGAGATAGCCTCTGTGTATGATGCGTTCATTTTCTTTATTTTTAGACTAGATGTGTTTAATAGAGAGCTTGTGTTTTAGAGGTACTGATGTTCTAACATATAGACAACGTGTCCCTTCTTTGGTTTTGGCACTATCCATGGAATGCATTCTATTGGAGTGCGCAAAATTGATCCTAAGTTACTTTGTCAGTCTACTTCCTGTTCGTTTACATCTTCTGCTTTTGAAATGTGAGTCTGTTAAGTTACAGGTCTCGAATTTCTTTCGCCAATTGATTTAAGATACGCTCTATTTGCTGACGTTCTCCTGCATTAGCTGGCGCAATTCCTTCTGGATAACGCGTAGCCGCTTTTAGCGTATCCAAACTCAACCGAAGCCGAGTGTTGATGGCTTCTAACTCACTACGTTCTATTCCGTTTTTGGACAGCACTTCTTCTTCCATCAGCCGCAATCGTTCATCATAATCGTCTATGGTGTACGTAATATTGTCTTGAATCAGTGCAGTTTCCTTCTCGTATATCTCCTTTGGAATAGCCTCCGCTTCTTCTGTTGAAACGGTGTACTCCTCGACTTCTACTTCTGTCGTAGCTTCGTTATTGCAAGCTGTTAAGCAGACAACGCCTAGCAGTAGTATCCAATTCGTTAATCGGTTTAGTTTTATCATTGTTAGTTAGTTTGATCTGTCGGAACAGTGTGTTTTTCTTGTCCATTTCCATTTTGCGAGAAACGCTGACTCAACATACTGTCCAATTTCTCTCCACCTCTAATGCCAAAGTCTAGCGTACGAATTGGGAATGGAATCATAATATCATTGGCATCGAATGCTTTTTTGATGGCAATCATTGCTTGACTTCGCGCCTTCAAATATTTGGTTTGAGCTACCTCTTTTATCCAATACCGTGTCAAAAAATTGATGGAACTATCCCCAAAAGACGTGTAATAGAATTCTATTTCCTCTGCTGATTGACCAGTTAGTTGGCTCAATGTTTGTTTGGTGATTTGCTCCACCTGATCTAGATCGTCACCATACGATATGCCACATTCGATGATGATTCGACGCTTACCAGAAGCTGTAAAGTTTTTTAGTGGCGACTGCAAGACATCCTTATTGGGCATTGTCACTAACTCCCCTGTTGGCAACTCAATCCGCGTGGAACGCAAATCAATTTTCTTAATCGTACCGAAATAATCATTCGTTTCTACCAGATCACCTAAATGAAACAGATCACGTACCGACATCATCACACCCGAAAACAAATTGATAAGTGGGTCTTGCAAGGCTAAACCAACTGCCAAACCAATAACACCTGCACCTGCTAGAAGCGAGGTCAATGCTTGATCCAAGTTGAGGATACTTAAAATGAGAAAAATAGACAACAGCATAAATACCGCCGTTGCTACACTTGACATGACGCTACTGATCGTCTCATTGTGCGTGAATCTATTGGTTAGTTTATTGACGTATTTATGGACTAGTCTAGCTAGTAGTATAGAAAGTCCAAGTACAATCGCTGCAATGAGTAGATTGGGTAGTAACAATACAATTTGGTCAAACCAACCATTCAATTTTTGGGTCAATTTGTCTAATGCATCTGATAACTGTTCGCGCATGAAAGTTTGTTGTTAGTGTAACAAAATATGGATTTGGAAAACACAATGTTTCTATTGGCTTTGTCCTAGGAACACGGTCACTAGAATCGGTGTTCGGTTCTATTTTTCACTGATTCGTCATCTAAACTGTTCTAATCAACTGAACATCAATTCACTAGCGGTGATTCTTTTGCTTATCCTTTTAGTATCGCTTTGGGTTTTCTATTTTGTTCGCTCAAATCAACTATTCTACTATCATGAACGCAGCAGACTGGATACAAACCTTGCTATTGGTCGTCACGATTATTGGCTTGATGATTACCATTTTTTACAATCGTCGGCAGCTTAAAATTTTCAATGACCAACTCAAACTCAATTTTTTTGCCGATTACACCAAACGCTATCAACAAATCATGTTACATTTGCCCGCCACTATTACCGACGATGACTTTGATCTGGATCGGCTAAGCGAAGAAGAACGTATTAGAGACGTTAGACAATAGACTTATTCGGTAAGTAGCTGTAGATCAAAGCAGTATACTTTGGTTATTTCTATCTCAAAAACCTTCCGTTACACGAGCCGATTTTATACCTTCCAAATGTGTAGCGATTCACTTAACTCGATGGGTTGGTTTCCAAATCTGGCGTTTCTAAATCTACTGGCTTCCCTTTCCCTTTCCCTTTATTCATCCGAATGACCATAAATTCAACAAAAATAGAAAAGCCCATGGCAAAATAAATGTAGCCTTTTGCGATGGGTTGCTCCACACTCTCGGCAACTAAAGTGATACCAATGAGCAACAAAAAAGAAAGTGCCAACATTTTGATACTCGGATGCTTGTTGACGAAGTCGCTGATGCTATTGACCGTAAAAATCATGAAGATCATCGAAATGACCACCGCCGCGATCATGATTTGAACATCGTCCGCCATGCCGACTGCGGTAATCACCGAATCCAGTCCAAATACAATATCTAATAAGCCAATTTGAATAATGGTCTGTACAAACGAAAGCGACTTGGTGACACCATGTGAACTAGACCCTTCCATGCTATCGTGAATCTCATGAATGCTTTTATACAACAAGAAAAGTCCACCAAAAAATAAGATAAGATCGCGCCCCGAAATAGACAACCGTTCGTGCCACTCGCCTTCTATGCCCAACCAATCGGCTACATTGAAAAGTGGAGTTGTTAGGGTCATCACCCACGTGATCGACAACAACAGAATGATGCGCGTCAACAGTGCGAACGCCAATCCAAGGATGCGTCCCTTTTTTTGCTGATGTACTGGTAATTTTGATGTTTGAATAGAGATAAAAATGATGTTATCTATCCCTAGGATGATTTCCATAATAACCAACGTAATAAATGCTGCCCACGCTTCTGGACTACTCAACCATTCCATACTGTCGTTTTAGGTGACTCGAATGACAGAAAAACTGTTTGCCTTCCCCTTTGTTCGGTCTCCACCAATCTGTCCTAAAGCACAATTTATACGATTCTTTGTTCTTGTCTAAATATATCAAACTATGGCAGCTCACTTGCCGAATCAATACCGTCCTTATCTCAAATACGCGCTTATTGCTCTACTCACTATCGTACTTGTGGGCGTGTTGGGTTCATATTTATTAGGCAAACGTCTACAACAACGACTGCAAGAAGTAGAAGGCTTGACCTACGAAGAGCTAGAAGTGGATATTTTGAGTAAAACATTCGCGCTGAAAAAAGCACACTATCGAGAAGCAGTCAACGCCTCCGACACAACAGATGTGTATTGTGGATTGGCGAAGGTCGACGGCATCGAATGGTTGCCTTTGCTGTGGCGGAAGAGTTTACGCTTGCAAAAGATTACAGTAGATAGTTTAGTTGGAGTTGTTTTTCGAGATGTTACTGCTGAAAAAACGACGAATGAATCCATTTTCAACTCTTTGGTACGTTCTTTCAGCGTTCAAGATATATTCTTTGAAGATATTCATCTAGAATACAATCGGAAGAAAGAATGGACAGTCAAAACAGAAAAGTTAACTCTTCACTTAGAAAAGCTAAAATACACTCCCGAAGATTTGGATTTTCAACACTTTACTATCAGCACGACCAATACAGTCTGGCAACCTGATGAAGGAGCTTACGCTTGGCGAGTCAAACAATTTGACGCGGACACACGGGTGGGTCGATTGGCGTTGACTGATTTGAAGCTGCAGCCACTCTACGACAAGTACGACTGGCGGTTTCAATATGAATTCCGTCAATCCCGTTTAGATTGGGAAGTTGCCTCTTTAGTAGGGCATGGTCTGAAAGTGGAAAAGTGGATGACTCAGCGGCAGTTAGAAATGGATAGCTTGACGCTAGAAGACGCAGCATTGAACGTTTGGATCGACAAGCGAATGGAAGAGTGTACAGATTGCCCTAATCAGTTTATTCACCGCCAACTAATGGCATCCGAGCAGCCTATCCTCATCAAAAAAGTGCTGTGCCGCAATCACGATCTTCGGATTGAAGTGTTGTCTCCCGATACCAATGAGAAGATAAAGGTCGGCTTTCAGAATATTTATGCCAGCGTCTATGATGTCGGCAATATCGATACGCATGTAGCACAGCACTCTTCTATCGTCGCCGATGTACAAGCGACCTTCAACGAAACAGCACAACTAGATGCGCACTTCACTTTTGATCTCACCGACCCCAATTTTGGCTATACGTATGAGGCTACTTTAGATCGGCTTCCACTCGTTTCTATCAACGATCTTTACGCGAAAGGAGCAAAAATGCAAGTCACATCAGGTACACTACATCAGTTGCGTATGGCAGCTACTGGCAACGAACAAGCAATCTCTGGAGAGATGAATTTCAACTACGAAGATTTGGAAGTTCAACTATTGGATGAGCAAAATGAGCCTAAAAAAATCTTGTCGTTTCTAGCTAATAAGACCGTCATCAATAGCGACAATACGGCTGGAGAGAAGGGCTATAAGTCGGGAAGCATGTACTACGAACGAGTCCCCCACAAAAGCATCTTTCACCAATGGTGGGGCGGCATCAGAAGTGGGTTGCGCTCTACCCTACTGCCGAATATTTTGTTACCTGAAGAGTTGGAGCATGAGCAGCCAAATAAGTGATAAAGATTTTTGAGGTTAGCTATTAAACTTGTTACGCAGCATCTTGATTGTCTACGACGGGCAAATTCGAAAGCCGCTCAAACCCGAGAATGTTAATTTAACCTCGACTCACTTCGACAAATACTTAAAATGATTCTTGTTTGGCTGAATGCGCTTCAAGGTCTCCAAAATCAGCAAAGCAACATGCTCTACATCTGATTTGTGTACCATTTCTACCGTTGTGTGCATATAGCGCAGCGGTAACGAAATCAATACTGAAGGAACCCCTCTATTAGAATAAGCAAAGGCGTCCGTATCCGTTCCCGTTCGACGAGAAGAAGCTTCGCGTTGTAGTGGAATATCGTTCGCTTTTGCCGCCTCGATCACTTCGTGTAGCAGTTTATAGTGAATAGCCGGCGCGTAAGTAATACTCGGTCCTTCTCCCCCTTTAATATCACCTTGCTTTTTGGCATCCATCATGGGCGTACCAGTGTCGTGCGTCACATCGGTAACAATAGCTAAGTCTGGCTGTATCGTATTGGCGATCATTTCTGCACCACGTAGACCGACTTCTTCCTGTACAGCATTGACAATGTATAGCGAATAAGGCAGATCAATATTTTGCTCTTTGATCAGTCGAGCTACCTGCGCAATACAAAATCCACCCATCCGATTGTCGAGTGCACGTCCGACATACCATTTGTCATTCAAGACATCTATTTCATCATCAAAAGTAGCGACACAGCCAGCGTGAATACCCATCTCCAGCACTTCGTCTTTGCTACTCGCACCCACATCTATAAATATAGTATGTGTTTTGGCTTGAATTTTGCTTTCCGCATCTCGTACATGAATGGCTGGAAACCCAAACACCCCTTTCACAATGCCTTTTTCGGTATGAATGTGTACTCGCTTGGATGGCGCAATTAAAGGGTCAGAACCACCATTTCGGACAACGTGAATAAAGCCTTTTTCTGTAATGTGATTGACGAACCAGGAAATCTCATCAGCATGTGCTTCAATGACGACTTTAAAGTCTTTTTCAGGGTTGATGATGCCGTATGCTGTTCCATAAGCATCTGATTTCCAATCGTCTATATAGTCTTTCAAATAGTCAATCCAAATGTGTTGCCCCGAAGACTCAAAGCCAGTTGGAGAGTGATTGTTGAGGTATTTTTGTAAGAAAGTTTCAGAGGAAGTAGTGAAAACGGACATAAAGATTCAATCGCTTATATGGCGAATAAAAAGCAAGCTTTTCATTCAAAAGAAAGGTAATAAGTGCACGATGCTATTACCAAAATAATTTACAGTCGGCAAATATATGAATTCTTTAAATAGAAAAAGCTACGCTCTATACGGAGCGTAGCCTTATCAAAATATCAGGTGATTTCATTAGCCTTTTTGGATGCTACTAATACAAAAATCTACTAAGTAGTGTCAGTTCTGTTCCTTCTACCTCATAGTATGTCAAGCCGTCCGGTCCTGCAATCAGTACTAGGTTGCTATGGTGGACATCGGCGATGATGTCATAAGCTTCGATCGTTTCGATATGTGCCAGTAGTTGTGGGTCACGTGGGTTGTCTAGATCGAAGATTTTTAAGCCATTTTTTCCTTCTCCTACATACAACCGATCGCCAATTTTTGACAATCCAAATGGACTAAGCATCTCGATTTCTTTTTCTTGCCATGGCTGACGAATGTCGCTCACATCGACAACGACTAACGCATTGACATTGCCTGGGCAGTTGCTCACGTCGCCTGTACGCAGCGTCACATAAGCCAAATCGCCTTCGGGATATACTGGATCGCAGGCTGTGCCGTGAAAAAATGTACCAGTTTGAGTCGGATTTCCTGGATCGTCTAAAGTAAAAATCATCATAGACCGCTGTGTACCCACAAACAATTTATTCTCGTAAGGATAAACCGTTTCCATGCCCGTTGTCAGCCATTGACTAGATACCCATTCTAGATCGCCTCGGTCGCTCAATGTCGTCATTGTCGTCCGACCTACTACATAGACGTGATCAGCAGCATAGGCAATACGGTTGGCTGTTCCAATAGCTCCGTTACTCGTTCCTACAAAAGAAGAAGGCAGCGTAGAGGGAGGAATAATATTTTGGTTGTAGTCAAAATAATAGGTGCTTTGATCTTCTCTCCATACATCGTTCATGTGACTATTCGGGTCTAGCTCTTCGGTGACTTCCTCGTACTTAAACCCGATTAATGCGTTCCCATCTTGTCCGTCTATACGATCTGCTAATGCAAAATCTGCACGGCTTTCAATGAATGCTTGTTCTACATTTTCAATATTAATTTTGACCACATCGTACATACTTTCTGCATAAATCGTATGTTCATGTACGTAAAATTCTCGACTATTGGGAATATTCAGAAACTGTAAAGAAACAGGATTCTGCGGATCACGATTGTCGACCACGTGTATCCCTTCACCTTCTTCTCCAATCAATAAAAAGTCATCGCCAACAAATATCTTTCCAGGATTTTCGACTTCGCGCGCCGCTTCTAGCAAAGGCGTAGCTCGAATGGCTTCTAGATCGTCGTAAATGGCTGTGGCTTTGGTATACGTTACCGTTAAGCTACCTAAATCCTTGTCGCAGGCGGAAAGTAATAAAGTGCCTAGTAGTAAGAAATAAAACATACTTCTCATAAGAATGGTGTTTTTGAACGATTCGTTCGCGGAATCGAAGTTGAATAAACAGATTTGTTGCGTACGCGTTTTTGTGTACTTGCTAGTGAGGAGTTGTAGCCACTGTTTAGGTTAAAGCTTGTCGCGTTTGAGTAGATCGAAGTGGAAGCTAAGTTATTAACGGTAAAAGTGGAATTGTGTTTTAGATTGTTGCATTCCATTTCTTACATAAAAGTACAATTTCTCGCCTGTATGGTTGGTTGATCTAAAAAGTATTTTCGTCATTTGCTCTAAAAAGAAAAATGGAACAGTCTGAATTCACCACACGCTATCTTGTAGAAGTTCGTCGTCGAATTTTGGAAGAGAATATTCCTCGAATGCAGCAGTGTCTACGAACACTGAGTCAAGAGGACATTTGGTATCGCCCGAATGAAAATAGTAATAGTATCGGCAATTTAGTCTTGCATCTTGATGGCAATCTGAGGCAGTGGGTCATTGCTACCTTCAACCACCTTCCTGACACCCGACAACGACAGCAGGAATTCGATCAACGAACGCCTTTGCCAGTCACCCAACTAGAAACAATCACAGCTAAGTTGGCAGAAGATTTGGCAGCTACTTTGGCTCGTATTATACCCGATGATTTGTCAAAGACCTATACAGTCCAAGGATTTCAGGAAAATGGAGTTGGTATTTTATTACATGCGGTGGAGCACTTTTCGTATCATGTTGGTCAAATGACCTATTTTGTCAAGGCACGGAAAGATATGGATATGGGGTACTATGAAGGCGTGAAGTTGGAGTGAGTAAGAGAGCCTTGAGCGTTCCGACAGCAAGTAGAGAGATTGAGCAGTTATGCCGATTTATCCCAATTCAACCACTTGTACCAATTCGATAAATTTCGCGTTAAAAATTTTCTACTTTTGCGCTATTAGTTTGAGTTCAATAAAAAATTGGCATTTTTTGTGTTGGAAAATACTCAAATGTACACTACCGAATAGTACGTTCCCCTTTGAGTATTTCTCATCTCGATAGCTATCGGGACAATTTATTTATTCCACGTTGTCTATGAACGTCTATCACGACTTACATCAATTACCTAATTTTAGGAATGCCGTTGTCACGATTGGCTCGTTCGATGGCGTACATCATGGACATCAGCAGATTGTCAAACGGCTCAATGACTTAGCCGTACAATATGAAGGAGAAAGCGTAGTCGTTACTTTCCATCCACATCCCCGCTTGGTGGTCGCACCAGATAGCGACAACCTTCAGTTGCTGACGACTATAGATGAAAAGATCGCTTTGCTTAAACGGTTTGGTGTCGATCAGGTAGTTGTTGTGCCATTCACGAAAGAATTTTCCCAACAAACGCCTACCGAATACATCGAGAATTTCTTGATGGATAAGTTTAAGCCAAAATGTATCGTCATTGGATACGATCATCGTTTCGGAAGAGCGCGTGAAGGTAATATTGATCTCATTCGAGACTATGCAGCGGCGCATCAGTTTGAAGTCGTCGAAATCGAAAAACAAGCGGTCGACGAAATTGCAGTCAGCTCTACTAGAATCCGAAAAGCTTTGTTGAAAGGCGAAGTACAAGAAGCTTTTTCCCTACTGGAACACTATTTCACGTTAACGGGAACAGTCGTCAAAGGACAGCAAATTGGGACACGTATTGGTTTTCCAACGGCGAATGTACAGGTAGTTTCTACCCATAAATTGATCCCTCCTGATGGAATTTATGCGGTCTATGTACGCCATCAAAAAGAGCGATACAAAGGAATGTTGTACATCGGTCGTCGCCCAACAATCGAGGATGAAAACGCCCGATCTATTGAAGTCAATATTTTTAGTTTCAACAAGAATATTTACGGCGATAAAATTACATTAGAGTTGGTCAGTTTTGTGCGAGAAGATGTACGATTCGATAGTTTAGATCAGTTGAAAACACAATTAGCAGAGGACGAACGCAGTGTAAAGCGCTACTTCAATCAGTTAGAAGCAACTGAGCAGGCAGCTATTGACCCATCGAAATTGGCTAGTGTAGCGGTCGTCATTTTGAACTATAACGGGCAAGCACAACTGGAACAGTTTCTCCCTTCTGTCTTAGAAACTACCTATCAAAATACGGAAATATACATTGCCGATAATGGGTCGACAGATGATTCATTAACTTGGTTGTCCGCTACTTATCCTGAAGTGCAAATCGTCGTTTTAGATCAAAATTATGGTTTTGCAGAAGGTTACAACCGCGCTTTGGTGGCAATAGAAACGGACTATATCGTACTTCTTAATTCGGACGTAGAAGTGACTTCTAACTGGATAGAACCCATTTTGGAACTGATGGAAAGCAACCCACAAATAGGCGTATGCCAACCTAAAATTTTAAGTCAGCGACAACCAACTCACTTTGAACACGCTGGTGCAGCAGGTGGCTGGATGGATCGCTTGAATTATCCATTTTGTCGAGGTCGTATTCTAGAAACGGTGGAAGCAGACAACGGGCAATACGACAGCAATCAGGAGATTTTTTGGGCATCGGGTGCGGCTTTTTTCATTCGTCGAAAACTGTATCAAGAACTTGGTGGTTTCGCTGGCTACTTTTTTGCACATCTGGAAGAAATTGATTTGTGTTGGCGCATACAGCGAGCGGGCTACAAAGTGATGGTTTGCCCATCATCGGTCGTCTATCACGTTGGCGGCGCAACTTTACCTTACGGCAATGCTCGGAAAGTCTATCTCAATTTTAGGAATAGTTTATTTGCTATTGTCCGCAATGAGGAAAGCAGTCGCTTGTTTCCAGTCCTATTGGCGCGTTTGCTATTAGATGGGGCGGCGGCTATCAGTTTTTTAGCAAAAGGACAATTGAAAAATATCGTCGCCATCATCCGAGCGCATTGGCACTTTTTTCCGCGTTTCCGTCAGTTGCTACGCGAGCGCAAAACGATCAACGATCAGATCGAACGGATTAGCATTCAAAATAATCCAGAACTGAAAGGACGATATAATGGCAGTATCATTTGGCAGTACTATGTAATGGGGAGGCGGAAATTTAAGGAATTGAAGGCAAAGTAGAGAATGGAATAGGCTATTCGTACTTCACACGCCAATCCGATTACTCACCTTTTCAGCAGCCACTGCCTTCTTATTAGTATCTGTTCGTATTTGATGCTCTAACTCCATAGAATGAACTCGCCACCAACGGTGAGCAGGTATTTTTCCATTGCTGTGTTCTTCTAAACGATACATCAAGTCTACATTGGGACGTTCTTTTCCATTGATAATGCGACTCAATTTAGTTGGATGAATCCCAATATCAGCAGCAAATTCCTTGTTGGTGCGACTGATAATTTTTACATATTGTTTTAACTGTCTTCCAAAGGTATACGATTCGTGAAATTTGTTCTCAGCTAGATAATCGTTGATTTTTAGTTTTAACTGTACTAGTTTCCCAAATTGAATTTCTTCAGCAGTCATATTTTTTAGGCGTTCCATTCTCAGTGCCTTAAATTCTTCATCAGCTCGTTGCTGTTCTTCGTCGCTCAAACTATCATCATTGAAGACAAAACTTTCTACGATTTCTTCATCTGTGTATATTTTGCTCAACTTGTTATATATCTTCTCGCTCTTGCTCATCGTCTAAATAATTTGAAATAAGGTTATCTGCTGTTGATTGCTCTACGGCTAAAAGTCTACCGTATTGTCTAAAGCCGTACTTATTCTGGTATAGATCAATTAATTCGGTCTTGGGTTTTAAGGAAACGAATCCAAAATAGTTTCTATCGAAAGCAATTTTACAAGCAAAAGCAATTAGACAACCTGCGATGTTTTCGATCTGTTTATTCTTTCCTCTATTAGATAGTCCTACTTCGATCAAGTTGAGGTGGACTCTATATTCGTCTGGATAATCAATCAAGGAAACCAATCCTAAAATATCGTCATTTCGATCCTTCAAATAAATTTTATACACTTCGTTTTCTATCTCTTCTATCCAATCAAAAGTATATTCTTTTGACTTTGATATAATCTGATGATCTGACTTTACTAACTTTTCAATAGTCGATTTTAGAGTCTGACCTGTTTTCTTATTCTTTAATGGCATTGTGTTTATTTGCTATTACAATATAACAGTAATTTATTAAATTTATAAATTATTACTTAAATAGTTGACCCTATTTAACTTCTTCTACTCTTTGTAAGAAGATTTTGTTAATTAGGCTCAAAATACAAATAGATGAAGCAACAACTCAACATCATACACGAAGACGACCACCTAGTCATCGTCAACAAACCTGCTCCTTTTTTGACCATTCCCGACCGCTTTCAGAAAGACAAACCCAACATTTATAACCAATTGCAGGATCACTATGGTGAGATTTTTATCGTGCATCGACTAGATAAAGAAACAAGCGGCGTCATCTGTTTTGCAAGAACGAGCGAAGCCCACAAACACCTCTCCCAACAATTCGAACATCGAAAAACAGAAAAACACTACCACGCTATTGTCAGTGGTACACCAGCTTCGGATACTGGAACAGTCGACGAACCGATTGCCAAGCATCCACAGATTGGGGGGAAGATGACCATTTTTAAGAAAGGAAAAGCGGCGGTTTCTCACTACACCGTTTTGGAACGCTTTCAGCAACATAGCCTACTCGATATTCGAATCGAAACAGGACGCACGCATCAGATTCGAGTGCATTTGGCGCACATTCATCATCCGCTAGCTGTCGATGCTATTTATGCAAAAAAAGACGCGTTCTATTTGTCTTCCATCAAAAGGCGCACTTACCAAGAGAACCGTTATGGCGAAGAGCGTCCACTGATGACACGCATTAGCTTGCATGCTTTTCAACTCACCCTTCAGCATCCTGACACACAGGAAAGGATGACGTTTGAAGCGCCTTATCCAAAAGACTTTCGAGCGACGATGCAGCAACTACGCCGATGGTCGAAATAATAATTTTTCTTACCTTGCCAGCTATAGCCACAAACGAAAGCGTATCAACGCTGAAAACTGCTAAATTTAAACAAACAATTGGATGCTATTAGGCAGATAAAATGAGCTTCTTCACTGTTTATCGTCCAACATCTAAAGTCTTAAACACAACATGAGAAGATCTATCTTAACCATGCTTGTCACAGCATGTCTTCCTATTCTACTTTTCGCACAAGAACAACTGGACAACGCCCAAGAAATGGGTATTGACGAACGCATCAATGAAGCCTTTACCCCTATCTCCAATGCGTTTCAAAGCGTCATCTTTTTCACGGTATTCGACATTCCATTTGTCGTCATTCTGTTAGTAGTAGGAGCGAGTTTTTTCACCATTTATTTTGGATTCATTAATATCCGCCGCTTCCCCATGGCAATTAATGTAGTGCGTGGAAAGTACGATGAATTGGATCATCATAGCAGTGGAAATGCCCAACTAGCAGTGGATGATGACATCAAGGACACGATACGAGATGAAAGTCAGGAAGGAGAAGTCACGCACTTTCAGGCACTCGCTACAGCGGTTTCTGGAACAGTCGGATTGGGTAATATTGCTGGTGTGGCGTTAGCTATTGCGCTAGGTGGTCCTGGTGCGACTTTTTGGATGATCGTCTGCGGACTATTAGGTATGTCTACTAAATTTGTAGAATGCACGCTAGGTGTCAAATACCGAGATGTAGGTGAAGACGGCACGATCTATGGCGGTCCGATGTACTATTTGACGAAAGGACTCAAAGAACGCGGCTACGAAGGTTTAGGTAAAGCACTCGCTGTTGTGTTTGCTGTACTCTGTATTGGAGGGTCGTTCGGTGGTGGAAACATGGCTCAATCCAATCAAGCTGCTAACCAACTGGCGAATCTGCTAGGTATGGAAGGGGGTGCTTCTGGTACGATCATTGGTGTTGTGTTGGCGGTTTTGGTAGGTTTGGTTATCATTGGAGGCATCAAGCGAATTGCTTCAGTGACAGAGAAGATTGTTCCGTTGATGGCAGTTATTTATGTAGCAGCTTGTCTATTCATCATTTTTGCCAACTTCTCGTATGTCGATGATGCATTCGGACTAATTATATCAGAAGCATTCACCCCTCAAGCTGGTTTGGGTGGATTGTTCGGTGTCCTGATTGTCGGCTTCAAACGCGCTGCTTTTTCTAATGAAGCAGGAGCGGGTTCAGCATCTATTGCACATGCTGCGGTGAAAACGAGATACCCAGCATCGGAAGGTTTGGTGGCATTGTTAGAACCCTTTATTGATACAGTGGTCATCTGTACGATGACTGCTCTAGTCATAATTATGTATAATAGTTCAGGCGTATTTGAATATGGTAGTGGCGGTAGTACTGGAGTCTTGATAGAAGGTCAAGAAATAGAGGGTTCTGTATTGACGTCTATGGCGTTTGCTTCGGTTATTCCTTGGTTTCCAATAGTATTGACAATAGCGATTATTCTGTTTGCGATCTCAACTATGATCTCTTGGTCATACTATGGGTCACAGGCTTGGATGTTCTTGTTTGGAAGAAGTAGAACGTCTGACTTGGTCTATAAATTCATTTTCTGCTTGTTTATTGTCATTGGTGCAGGAGCGAGTATGGATGCAGTTTGGGGCTTCTCGGATGCCATGATCTTAGGATTGGTTTTCCCGAATATGATCGGTCTGTTCTTCTTGTTCCCGAAAGTGAAGGAAGAAATAGGACGTTATATTTCAGCGATTAAGGGAATGGAGTAGTTCGCTACTTGTCTGTAATGAAAAATATAAAATGGGAGCAGGGTCGTGAGGCGGTGCTTCCATTTTTTTGTTAGTCTGTAAAAAGTAGGGAAACCAACAGTGTATGTGAAGCATTGGAAGCGTAAAGCAGTTAGCAGATGACAACCGTTATCAACGATTTCCACACTTATTTTATCACCTACCTTCACTAGATGCAGCGAGTAAAGAAAATCATGATTATCGGTAGCTGTGGAGCAGGAAAATCTACGCTAGCTCAACAGCTTCACGACATTACACACTTACCGTTGATCCATCTAGACCAGCACTTCTGGCAACCAAATTGGATAGAGTCAGAGCGGGCAGATTGGATAGAAAAGGTGGAACAATTGGCTGCTCAAGACACTTGGATTATCGATGGCAACTACAACGGAACGATGTCTATTCGTTTGGCAGCAGCAGACCTAGTGATCTTTCTTGACCGCTCGACCACACTTTGCTTATATCGCGTCCTTAAACGAATCATCCTCAACTACGGACGCACTCGAAGTGACATGGCACCCGACTGTCGGGAACGTTTTGATTTGCCCTTTTTGCATTACGTGCTGTTTTTCAACCGAATAAAGCGACCAAAGATAGTCGAGCGATTAGAAGCGTGGCGTAAAGTAGTGGATATTCGGACGTTGAAATCAGATCAAGACATCAACGTTTTCCTGGAAAGCATGAAGCGCCTCTACCAAGTATAAAAAAAGCCCGTCCCTAAATTGGAACGAGCTGCTGCGGAGAAAGAGGGATTCGAACCCCCGGTGGGCGTTAACCCACGCTGGTTTTCAAGACCAGTGCATTAAACCAGCTCTGCCATTTCTCCTGTTGCTTTGCCTTCGAATTGTAAAATAAGTAGACCTCTCTATTCATTGAACGCATACCTTGCAAAGATGATTCCCCGAAAACGGGAGCGCAAAGATAAGTTTCTTTTTGGAAAGAGGAAAGGGTTAGGACAAAATTATTAAACCGAATATACGCTTATCACACTTACACTGTTGCATAAGCATACAGAATCTCGGACACCGCTCTCACCTCTCGAAACTCTCCTACTCTCCTAACTCTCCCCCTCTCCTAACTCTCCTACTCTCCTACTCCACCAAAAACAACGCATTCGCAAACAACAACTTCCCTTGCTCCCAAAATCCACGATACAACGGATTGTCCACTAAATAAATGACCTGACCACGACCTGCATCCCGAACTCCAAACACCATGTTGCGCCGCAGTTTTGTTTTGGCATTCTCTCCGACAAAGCCAAACGAGATCGGGTCGTCATTTAGATAGCCAACATTCCAAACATCCTCTTGATAGCTGTAGCTTTGTGTGCCTGTTTTTAAAGAGTAGTACGTATCGCCCAAGCCGTATCCCAATGGATGTGTCTCATCAATTTGCGTTTGAAAGATAGCTCCCGGAGTCGTGCTGCTGATATAGCGACGCGTCGATTCCCCATAGACGGCAGGCTCATCGCTGTCGTCATCGTCGCTACTAGAACTAGCACGTTCTAAGGAGAACCCATTGGCGTTGGCAAGTCCCGAAACAGCACGTCCGATAGCAATTAACTTACCGCCACTGCGTACCCACGTTTGTAGCTTTTCGGCTTGACTATCACTAAATCGAAAGCGTCCTTCTGGCAAAATCAGCACATCGTAGTCGTCCAAATCCACTCGAAAAACATTGTCCATTGTCAGTATAGTCACTGGATAATTCAACTCACGCTCCATGTAATACCAAACTTGCCCAAACTCATTCGGAGAGGTTGGTTCGTCTCCAATGACAGCGACGTTCGGTGCATCAATATAGGTGTAACTCCCTGATCCTAAGTCTCTTCCACTATCGACAAAACCCGTTTGAAGTGGCGTGATGAGCTGATCGTGTTCTTTTGCTAAGTCCATCAAGCGCGCTTGCCAATCTTCCGATAAATTTCGATTGTCCGCGCGATTGACAATAATTGTTCCAGCATTGAAGGTTTGTCCGTTTAGACTAAATTGATTGTTAGTGTACCGTACTTTGATCCCTTCTTGCAAGATTTGTGCTAGAAAGTGGGCATCGGCTACGGACTCCCAGTTGATGGCATAGGCGTATGTATTCTTTCCCATTTCTGCTGTTTCTATTTCTGGCAATACAAACTCAGCATCTGGATTGATTCGGTTGGTGGTGGCATAGGCTTCCAAACCATAGGCATAAGGTAGCGACCAGGCGGTGATGTCGTACGTCAATGAATCGACGACAGTGGTTTCTGGATCGAACAGTACTTGCACAAAAACACCTTTTGGCTGATGTGCACTGATGACTAAATCGCCTGTCCCGATAGTTGCGTCGCCATCCGTTGCCTGTTTGTAGTTGAATCCGTTGATGTTTCGGTTTCCTTTCAAACTGCCGTATTCGATGCGATGTATGTCTAGTAAATTAGTCAATCGCTTTAGTTTTGCTTTTGGATTATTACCACTGACGATATAGGTTTTGTATGCTCCTTTTGGTGAGTTACGCGCATCATTATAAAATGTCTCAAACTCTTTGTTCAATTGTTTTGCATTTTTAGCAGCGACTTCTATCGTCGATAAAGCGGTGGTTTCATGGTGCGCCACTCGATCTTTGAGGGTGACTAAATTACCATTTTCGGCACGCCCAGCCCGTCCTGCCCGTCCAGAACCACCTTGCTCATAAGTCATTCCGATGGAGCCATTGTAGATGGGATAGGTATCTCCGTAGCTGGGATACAGCAAATCAAAAACCTCTTTGGTGTAGTACAACCAGCCTTCTTCATCGAAGTATTTAGCGTGATTGCGTCCAATGTCTTCTTGAAATTCGGCTTGCCAGTCGGTGATGTATTCGTGATAGGGCTGCGCCGCAGGTGCAAAATAGTAGGGCGAATTGATACCCATTTCATGCAAGTCAGCGTGGACGTGTGGTAACCATTGGTTATAAACTTTTAGTCGTTGTTGAGATTCGGTTTGAGTGACCCATGCCCAATCACGATTGAGGTCAAATAAGTAATGATTGACCCGTCCGTTGGGCCAAGGTTCTTGGTGTTCCAAGGAATTTAGGTCTGGATTAGGAATACGATTGGCATATTGTCGGTAGAAGCTAGTGTAGCGCGAATACCCATCGGGATTTACAGATGGATCGAGGATGACAATTGAACTCTCTAGCCATTCTTTTGTACGTTCGTTATTGGGCGAAGCGAGCTCATATAAAACAGGCATAGCCGCTTCTGAGCCAGCTGCTTCGTTGCCGTGTACGCTAAAACTTAGCCAGGTGATCGCTAGATCTTCTCCGTTTGCACTGCCAGCTTCTAATCCTGTTTTGCGCAAGTGATTTAAGCGAATCTCTTCCAAACGCGCTAAATTTTCAGGCGTAGAAACAAATGCTAACACCAGCGGACGACCTTCGTACGTATCGCCGTAGTATTTCAACATGACATTTGGACTGTTTTCAGCGACGTGTTCGTAGTAGTCGATCAGTCGATGATGGGGCGTGAATTGTTCGCCGATGTTGTGTTTCAAAAAGTTATCTGGAGACAAAATGGTTTGGGCGGAAAGCGCGACAGTTACATGGACTAAAGCGACTAAAAGCAGTTGTTTCATACGTCTATTAATTAGACGAGCGAAGGTAGTGTGGTTTTGGGAGAATTAGAAATGAGTACATTGATTATAAAATAACGGTTCTCTGAAATCTTTTATATTCAATGGTAAAATAGCTATCATGAAGTTTACGAAAGTATCTGCTCGCTTTGTCTTCACCCACAACTTTCGCAAACTATCGACCTATTGCTTTGCGAAAGTTGTGCCTTGGACAGTGGAGGCGACTTTCATAAAGATTAACACTACTTCATTGCCCATTGCTACCCATTCCCCTTCTTCGCCCGCAAATCCTTCAAATACCGCTCCAGCTCAATTTCATCATAAATCAAGACTTCACGCGGCTTGCTTCCTTCATTCGGACCGACGATACCGAGAGCTTCCAATTGATCCATAATACGACCAGCGCGATTGTAACCTAGTTTCAACCGACGCTGAATCATAGAGGTCGAACCGTGTTGATTACCGACAATTAGTTGAGCAGCTTCTTCAAAGTTCTCATCCAAGTCTTCCAACTTCAGACCACCACTTCCTTGAATTTCGACATCATCGCCGTGAAATTCTGGTAAGAAATGTGGTTCAGGGTAGCTCGGCTGCTTAGAGATGTAATCCAATACATTTTCAACCTCGGGGGTATCGACAAACGCACATTGTAGACGAATCATATCTCCACCCACAGAGAGCAACATATCACCTTGACCAATCAACTGATCGGCACCGCCACCATCTAGAATGGTACGCGAATCGACTTTAGAAGTCACTTTGAAAGCAATACGTGCCGGGAAGTTCGCTTTGATAACCCCTGTGATGATGTTGACAGAAGGTCGCTGTGTAGCGATGACTAAGTGAATCCCTACCGCGCGTGCCAGCTGCGCCAGACGACCAATCGGCAACTCCACTTCTTTTCCAGCCGTCATAATTAAATCTGCAAACTCGTCGATCACCAAAACCATAAGTGGCAAATAGCGGTGTCCATTTTTTGGTAGTAGTTTTCGTCGGATGAACTTTTCGTTGTACTCTTTGATGTGGCGCACCGATGCTTTTTTCAGCAAATTGTACCGCTGATCCATCTCGATACATAAGGAATTTAAGGTATGAATCACTTTGTTGGTCTCGGTCGTGATGGGTTCAGGACTACCTGGCAAGAAGGACAAGAAGTGATGATCGATACCCGAATATGGAAACAACTCCACCTTTTTTGGGTCAATCAAGATCAATTTCAACTGTGACGGGTGTTTTTTATACAGCAGGGACATCAAAATCACATTGATACCCACTGATTTTCCTTGTCCAGTCGCCCCTGCAATCAGCAAGTGAGGCATTTTTGCTAAATCCGCGACGAACACTTTATTAGTGATGGTTTTTCCGAACGCAATAGGTAGCGACATTTTCGACTCTCGGTAATGCTCGGATGCCAAACATTCTTTGAGTGAAACGATGGCTTTTTTCTTATTGGGTACTTCAATCCCGATTACGCCCTCGCCAGGAATCGGTGCAATAATCCGAATACCTAATGCGGCCAAACTTAGCGCAATATCGTCTTCTAAGTTTTTGATTTTAGAAATACGAACACCTGGTGCAGGCTTTACTTTGAAGAGTGTCACGGTAGGTCCCACAACGGCTTTGACGCTCGTGATTTCAATTTTGTATTGCAAAAGCGTCTCGATGATCTGGTCTTTTTTCGCTTCCAGTTCATCGCGGTCGATGTCTTGCTTTTGGTCTTCGTAGTCTTTCAACAACGCCAAAACAGGTTTTTCGTACGCCGACAGATCGCGTTTCGGATCATAAGGCTCGAAGTCTTCATTTTCTTGAACACGCTCTAGATTAACCGAATTGACTGGTACAGAAGGGCCAGGTAGTTCTTCGACGGGCGTTTTGTCGATGACTGGTTCTTGAGGTGGTTCTTCTATTTCCAAACTCCCCTCCCCTGCTCGCAAGGCTTGCTTTTTTGCTAACGCTAGTTTCTCTTTTAGACTCAACGCCACTTGCCCTCGGTCATCGACTAGCAATTCATTTTCTGCCTTGGGTAGCTCTTGCATGCTTTTAGGCAATAGCGTCTTAGGAACTGCTTGTTTAGGTGTTACTTTTTTGCTGGGTAGCGGCACTGTCTCATACTCTCTACCATACACCTTTTTATAAAATCCAGCTTTCAGGTCAGTCGCCGCACTTTCGAAAGTGATTTCTTTGAAGTTTGGGTCTGCCAGCCAAATGAAAATAGCTCCCAACATAGCTAAAAACAGGAACAACAAACCTGCCCAACCAACAAAGTCGTACAACCACGAGCTAATCATATCCCCAAATGTTCCTCCAAACGTAAACTGTGCCTTTGGCGTGATTGCGGATAGAAATATAGACAGAAACAGCATGATAACAATACCATTTCTGATGAATGGCAAGCTCATTTTAAATGGCTTCTCCAAATTAAGATTGTAACCAGTGTACCACAAAATAGCCACTACGATGTAAGACGCTAATCCAAAACCCCAATACATAAACATATTGGATACAATAGCACCCAATCGCCCCAGCCAGTTAGCAGCTTCCAAGCCAGCCTGTGACAGAAAACTCCAGCTAAACCGAAGTACCAAATCTTGGTCGATCTTCCACGTAAATAAGTAGGACGTGAAAGCAATGAATAGATAAGTTCCTACCAGGAGAAATAGGACACCCAACAGTTTGGGCAGCCGTTTATCTTTTAAATCCAGCGATTTTTTCTTTCTTCGCTTTTTCGCCATGAAAAGTCAGTTCGAGTTGATGAACAATATTCAATCTAGTTTCGGAATTGAAAAATTGTCTAATTTAAACGGTTTATCAGTAATTCACCGATAAGCACGGATGACAAAGATAGGGTTTTAATCGCACTCTCTTTTGATTTGTTCTGCTAATTTTGGTAGGCTCATCATCCCGATCTAATTGCAAAAAAGAAGTACATTTGTTCCCATCAAAGCAGCATTCCGAAATTGTCTGGTCTTAACTATGGAAGAAAATCATTCATCAAACGTGCTGGAACAGCAAGTCACTCATTTGTTGGCGGAGCTATGGGAATTCCCGACGCTTCGGCAGGTGATAGATTGGACAGAAGTGGAAGCACAACAAATGCTACACCAGAGTCCGTTTGCCTTCACGGAAATTGTTTCTGAAGCGGTTAATAGTTTGCTGTATCAGATGGAGAGTTCGGAGTCGGCGAGGGATATGATTGCGCTGCAAAATGGCTTATTGCTAGCGGATAAAGAAGTGGTAACAGCAGCCTTGAAAACAGCTTTGCAGCAGGGCGCGATTTATTTGTTTCCCTATGATGTAGAACAAGTGATTCAGCAGCATCAATTGCCGTTCACGACAGACGATTTAGTCCGAAGCATTGAACAGCATTGGCTATTCGGATTTATCCTTCCAGCGATACCTGATTGGTATTTTCTTACCTTTGTGAATCGTCAAGAACCCAACGACACCTATACTACTGGCTTCAAAAAGCAGTCCCATGAAAACGTTTGACTTTCAACAGCTTCCTACTAGCGATATTTATCAACTGATGATTGGGATAATAGCTCCTCGTCCCATTGCTTTTGTCAGTACGATTTCGGAAGATGGCATTCCTAATTTAGCTCCATACAGCTATTTTAACGCGTTTAGTTCTGATCCACCAATTGTTATTTTTTCCTCTAATATTCAAGACGGTGATCCACCCAAAAAAGATACGCTTCGCAATGTAGAAGCAGTGCCTGAAGTGGTCATCAACATGGTTAACTATGACATCGTTCGACAAATGGCAATTAGTAGTATTGCTTTTGATGCAGCAGTGAGCGAATTTGAAAAAGCAGGTTTGACACCTATCAAGTCGGAGCTAGTGCGCCCGTTTCGGGTACAGGAAAGCCCAGTGCAGATGGAGTGTCGCGTACAGCAGATTATGCCTTTAGGAACGGCACAAGGAGCAGGAAATTTGGTTGTTTGTGAAGTCCTGAAAGTACATGTAAACGAAACAGTTTTGGACGAAAAAAACAGAATCAATCCGCACCGTCTTGACTTGATGGGTAGGATGGGACGTACTTATTATGTACGCGCCAGTGGTGAAGCGATTCATTCGGTCTATCAATCTCGACAGCAATTGACGATTGGATTTAATGCGCTGCCAGAAAGTGCAAAAGCTAGTAACGTATTGACTGGCAATGATTTAGCACAGTTAGCAGGTCTCGAAGTTGCACCTACTCTCGAAGAACTATCAAGCTTTCAAAAGGATAATAAAATCCTCCAACACTTATTGCAAAGTGAAGAACCGCGCCACGCTTTACACCTGCGCGCCAAGAAATTATTGGCAAGCGAACAAGTGGAAAAAGCAGCGCGATTCGTTTGGATCGCCGATCAATTAGAGGCTTCTTGAGCAGTTGTCGGATAATTGTACTCTTCTAGTAGCTTTTTCATGTCTAACATGATGCGGTCGACTTCCTCTGGGTCAGTACCGTCACCAAATGAACGAACGCGCCCATCAGGATCGACCAATATAAAGCGTCCGCTGTGATCAAAACCGCCAGGTGCATCTTCATCTTCAATCGCTACACTGAAATAGTCGTCTGCAATCCCTAGCATATCAAATTTATCACCAGTCAGGAAATGCCATTGTTTTGCATCTGTTATGCCGATATTTTCAGCATAGCTACGGAGTCGAGGCACAGAATCACGTCTCGTATCCACACTATGCGATACAATAGCTACATTAGGATGTCCTTCAAATTCATCATAGACCCGTCTAAGTTGCTTGGTCATTTTTGGACAAATGGTCGGACAAGAAGTGAAAAAGAAATCTGTGATGTAAATTTTATCTTTAAAATCCTCATTACTCACAAGTACGCTGTCCTGATTCATGAACGTAAACTCAGGAATAGTATGGACGACTTCTTTACCATCTATGATTTCCTTCTCTCCTAGAATGGGGAGACTGTCGTCAGTTATTTCCTGTTCGCCGAAGCAAGCAGTTAGTAGGAAAGCGGCAGCAATTAGAAAACTATAATACTTCATATTTTCTTGTTTTAATTTTTAATGGTCAAAAGCACTAAACTCAACTTTTCATGGCGCAAAAGAACATTCTAGCAACCGTTCTGCTCATCGATTTGTTGTTGCGAGAAGGTCACAGTTTGTCTATCCAATTCGTCGTTAAAGTTGTCCAGCACTAGGAAAGTGCGGGACAACACTGGAATGTCTACTGTCTGTCTACTATCTAACATCTAATGTCTCATTACAAAATGAACAACGCAACACAACTACTCGACCAAATTGGTCTAGAAACCATAGAAGAAAATATTTATCGGGGCAAAAGTCATTCCATTGGCGGGCGGCGCGTGTTTGGTGGTCAAGTACTGGCACAGGCACTAGAAGCAGCTACATTGACGGTGGCGGAAGATCGTTTTGCGCATTCGATGCACGGTTATTTTATTCTGCCAGGGGATGTCAATCATCCCATTATTTACAATGTCGATCGCTTGCGGGATGGCGGTAGTTTTACGACTCGACGGGTAGTCGCAATTCAGCATGGACGCGCCATTTTTAACATGTCAGCCTCTTTCCAAATCAAGGAGGAAGGGTTTGAGCATCAGATCGATATGCCGAATGTGCCACCACCAGAGGCTTTGCGTAACGGTACGATGTTGATGAAAGAATACGAAGAGAAACTACCTGATTACCTGAAGAAAAATTTATCCTTACCGCGCCCGATTGAATTTCGTCCAGTCGAAATGCCCTACTTCGTCAATCCTTGCAAAGGGCGACCCTTTCGGCACGTTTGGTTGCGCGTGAAAGGTCAGATGAGTGATCGGGCTGCCGACCACAGAACCTTGTTGGCGTATGCTTCTGACTACAATTTATTGGAAACCTCTTTGCGTCCACATGGTACAACGTGGACGGAAGTGATTGCTGCAAGTTTGGATCATGCGATCTGGTTTCATCGCGATTTTCGGATTGATGATTGGTTGTTGTATGCGCTGGATAGCCCAAGTGCTTCTAACGCTAGAGGATTTACACGTGGTAATTTGTTTGATCGAACTGGGAAATTAGTGGCTTCGGTCGTACAAGAAGGGTTGATTCGGGAACGGCAACAGTAGGTTGAATTTTGATATTTTGCGCATCGAACTAAACAGCACGAAAACATGCAAAAGGACACAGCGATTTGGGGAATTGATTTAGGAGGAACAAAGATAGAAGGCGCGATACTCGCCAATCGAAACGACACGACGACTATTGCTCGTTTGCGTATCGACACCGAAGCACAACGCGGCTATACTCACATATTGGGGCAGATCGAAAAGCTGGTGGAAGAGTTGAAAGCGGCTAGTGGGTTGTCACCTCGCGCCATAGGAATTGGCACACCTGGTTCCATTGATCCACCTACTCAAGTGCTCAAAAATTCAAACACGGTTTGTTTAAATGGACAGCCACTTTTAAAGGACTTGAAAGCTAAACTCGGTATGCCCATCTATCTGGCGAATGATGCAAATTGTTTTGCTATAGCCGAAACCCATTTAGGTATCGTTCCTGATGCTGTTCCTGATGCGCAAGTCGTGTTTGGAGTTATTATGGGTACAGGTTGTGGAGGTGGACTGGTCGTACATGGTAAAGTCATCAATGGGAAAAATGGCATTGGTGGCGAGTGGGGACATAACTTTTTAGATACTTCTGGTGGCAACTGTTATTGTGGCAAAATCGGCTGTGTAGAGCGGGTGATTTCTGGTACGGCTTTGGAGCGATTTTACACCCAGCAAAGCGGTCAAAAAAGAAGTCTGAAAGCCATTATGCGTCGCTATTATGATGGTACAGATGAGGCTGCTACGAAAACAATACAACGCCTGCTCCAGAAATTCGGGGAAGCGATTTCGGTTGTCATCAATATTGTCGATCCAGATGCGATTGTGCTAGGTGGCGGCTTAGGCAATATTGATTTGTTGTATACAGAAGGCGTGGAAGCCTGCAAGAAATTTGTGTTTAATCCACGATTGAATACTCCTTTTTTGCGTCCGAAATTGGGCGATAGTGCAGGAGTGTTTGGGGCAGCGTTGCTAGTTCCTAGAGATGAGTCATGAGTCATGGGTTATGAGTTCATGATTCATGATCCATAACCTAATACCCCAATATCTCCAACATCTCCTGTGGTCGCTGCTGCCCTTTATATAACTCATCTACCAGATTTCCTTTCGCATCTTTGTAGACTAAAATATGTTTCGGCGAAGGAATGAGACAGTGTTTGATACCGCCGTAGCCACTTATCGCATCTTGATACGCGCCAGTGTGAAAGAAACCAATGTACAGCGGTTCTTCGTCGTCTTTGTAGACTGGTAAGTAGACCTGACTTTCGTGCACTTCAGAGTTGTAGTAGTCCGAATTATCACAAGTCAGACCACCGATATTGACGCGTTGATAGTCGTTGTGCCACTTATTGATGGGTAGCAAAATAAAGCGTTCGCCGATGCCCCAAGCATCTGGAATGGTATTCATCAACGAATTGTCAATCATGTACCACAACTCGCGGTCATTTTGTTGCTTTTTCGCCAACACAGAGAAAATAGTTGCACCGCTTTCCCCGACCGTAAATTTGCCAAATTCTGTGTAGATATCTGGTTCCGCAATAGCGGCTTGCTCGCAGGCTTCTTGTATCTGCCGAATGATCTCACGAATCATGTACTTATAGTCGTACTCAAATCCTAACGAATTGCGAATAGGTAAGCCTCCACCAATATCCAAAGCATTAAGATGTGGAGCAATGGCTTTCAACTGGCAGTAAATATCAATCACTTTACTCAGTTCACCCCAATAGTACATGCTATCACGAATACCTTTATCGACGAAAAAGTGAAGCATTTTGACCTTGAACTTAGGGTTGTCTTTTAAATGTTCTTCGTAATAGGGAATGACTTCAGAGGCGCGAATACCCAACCGAGAAGTATAAAACTCAAAGTTAGGCTCTTCCTCGGTAGCGATGCGCAGACCAATTTGGCAAGGTCGCTCGACATATTGTTCATAAAAATGAAGTTCTTCTGTATTGTCCAGTACTGGAATTATATTTTCAAAACCATCATTGATGAGTTCCGCTATTTTTTGGGCGTAGGCAGCTGTTTTAAAGCCATTGCAGATGATAGTTTTTTGTTTACTAATCTTCCCTTGTTCGTACAATCGCTGGATAATATCAATATCAAACTCCGAGGAGGTTTCCAAACTAACATGGTGCCGCAACACTTCGTCCATGACGTAGCTAAAGTGACAGCTCTTCGTGCAGTAAGCGTAGTGATATTTTCCCTGATAGCCGGCTGCTTTGATGGCTCGATTGAACCAGTTGCGTGCCTGCTTAATCTGCATCCCAATTTTTGGCATATACGTCAGCTTAAAAGGAGTTCCGTATTTTTCGATTAGATGCCGAATGGGAATGCCATGAAACTGCAAATTGCCTTCTTCAATATCGAAACCTTCTTGCGGAAAGTAGAATGTTTGATCAATAAGATCGAAGTATTTGTTGGACACGCGTGTTGTAGATTTGTTGTTCAATAGTGGAAGTCGAAAATAAGCTGCAAATGTAAACCCGTCTATTCAAATCTACTCAATTCTGATCTACTTTTCATTAGCTGCTGTAAAAAAGCAAATTTATCGGTATCTGTTCACGTGAATAACGTGAAATAATCAAATTTACCCCCGAAAGCTTTCAGTCAGTTTTACTCAAAATAGATATGTCAAACAAAATAGGTGTTTCGAGAAAAACCGTCCCGATAACTATTGGGACAAAAATGTAAATTTACTACTGAACTCAGACTAAGGCGAACAAAATAAGACGTTCGTACCTTTTATTACTGATTGTCTGATACAGGTAATCAGTTGAAAGAAGTGCGATAGTTAATTTCTGTTTCGCTGGTTTCAATTTTTTTATTCATCTAAAATGCAAAAAACGAACTATGGGTTTATTCTCATTTTTAAAAAATGCGGGTTCTAAGTTGTTCTCTAAGAACGAAAAGGATCGCGAAGGAACAACCACTGATGGTATTTCAGAAGAAGTGGCTGCTGAACAAAAAGTAAGCTTGCTAAAAAGTGTCGTTGATACGCTAGGTGTTGATGTACAAAACTTCGACGTGGAAATCGAAAACGAAACAGCCAAACTGTTCGGACAAGCAAAAACACAAGAACAAAAGGAGAAAGTTATCTTAGCTGTCGGTAACGTAGCTGGTATCTCTGCGGTAGATGATACCTACATGACGGTAGAAGAACCAGCAGAAGAAGCGACCTTTTACACGGTAGAGAAAGGCGATTACCTATCTAAGATCGCTAAGGAAGTATACGGTGATCCAATGAAGTACAATTTGATCTTCGAGGCAAACAAGCCAATGCTATCTGATCCTGATAAAATCTATCCTGGTCAGACGCTTCGTATTCCTAAGTTGAATGACTAGATACTGTGCATATTGACTTATGCTACCAATAGAAAAAGCAGCTTCTGCCAAGTGTGGAAGCTGCTTTTTTTATTCGGTTAAGTCTCACTTATTTGAACCTCACATTCGTTCCAACAGAGACATTCGGACGTAAGATAGCCGTCTGCACATAGCCTACCTCTTGCTGTGGCTGTGGTTCTGCGATACTGAAAATCACTTGCTGTACATTAAGTCGAAGATCCATCCGCTCGTTGAGCCGAAATAACAGCCCACCTTCTAGCCCCACTTGAGCGTAAGACAGCCAAGAATCCTCATTCATCGTATCATTTATCTCAAAATCATCGTCAGGATCAACAGCATCCCATTGGACATCTGACATTACGTACTCTAATAGGGAAATCGAACCATAAGCACCGCCCGTGAGCGATACTTTTTTGCCCAGCCGATACCGCCAATACACTGGAACTTCTGCCCGTACAGAAAAATAGCCCCATTCTCCATCCAAGCGAACGTCAACGGTACGTTGTGGAGTAAAAAATGTAATAGTATCTACAGTCATAGCGAAGCGGGAGTAAAGAAGTTGTAAGCGATATGTTTGCACAAATGACCACTTTTCGGAAATAGATCGCTCTGTGCCTATACTAAACTGTCCTAGTACATTTCCTCGGCTAGATAGTCTAGGAGACCAGGAATCGAGTACATCTAAACGCGTTCCTACATTCGCACTCCAAAACCATTTTTTGCCAAGCGTCTCGTTCATTTGTGCTTGTACATGAATGCTAAAGAGAAACGTTAGCAGTAAAAGTATAATCGTTCTCACTGGATGGGTATTTTATGGTTTGTTAAACTTCATATTCATTCCAATAGATAAATTTGGACGCATAGCGGCTGTTTGGATATAACCTAACTCTCGACGAGGCTGCGGTTCCACGATGTTGAAGACAGCTTGCTGGATATTGAAGCGAAGGTCAATACGTTCGTTGAGTTGAAATAGTAGTCCACTTTCTAGCCCCACCTGAGCACTAGAAAGCCAGGAGTCATCACTTGCGGTGTCAATCAGTTCAAAATCATCATCAGGATCAACAGCGTCCCATCGAATATCTACCATTATGTAGTCAAATAGAGAAAGTGAACCATAAGCACCACCGGTAATCGACACTCTTTTGCCTAATCGGTATCGCCAGTATACTGGAATTTCTGCCTGTACAGCAACAGCATTCCATTTTGCATCGAAACGAGCATTTACAACACGCTCTTCAGTCCCAAGTGCACCATTATCTCTATTCACAGTAGAACGAGCATATACCAGTTGCAAGCGATATGTTTGCACAAATGACCACCTATCGGCAATAGCTTGTTCTGTTCCTATACTGAACTGTCCTAGTAGATTTGTATTTCTGCTGTCACTACTTCTAAATACCCAAACATCCGAGGATTCTGAATGAGTTCCTATACTAGCATTCCAAAACCATCTTTTACCGATATCCAGTTGCGCCTGCAAGCAAGAAGTACTTATGAAGGTGAACAGGAGGAGAAGAAAGAGATACTTCATCTTTTTCTTTTGAGTTAAATGGTATACAAATTAGTCAAGTGTACTAAATATCGAGTCTTCATCTATGCTGATCGTAACATTACTAGACTCATATCTTTACTAGAACAAAAAAAGAGAGATATTTAATAAAAGATAGGGACAGTAAATCGGTAAATCGAAGTCGATATTCCTGAATGAAAGACCAGTGTTCATTAATTGTTTTTTCACGTCCCAAACCAATTTGTAACAAACGGTTTCGATTCATATCAAGACTATAACGCCTAAGTGGACTATCTTGTAATACATCTGTTTGTATGCCCAATCCAATATTGGAGAACCACCGAACTTGCGACAAAGTATCAGTTTGAGCAGAGACAGTGTAGCTGATGCTAATAGCGACTAGAATAATAAAAATGCGTTGCATAATTCATTCATTTAAAGAATAAAACGATCTAATTATCAATTTATCTTGTCGTCTTATTCATTGATGACAAAGGAAATATTATCAATTGGAAGGAGAGAAAGCAGGCAGAAAAGGTTGGCTAAGGTTAAAAACTATTATGAGTACTATCAGTAAGACAACATAGCGCACGATTGGTTCATAGGTATGTTTCGTTTGTTGTTATTCTAAACAAAGAAAAGCGCATCCATCACTAAGATGAATACGCTTTTCATAACAATTAAAATACTGAATTATTATTTATTCTGAGTTCAATAGTAAATTCACGTTATTTATTTATTTCGGTTGATACCGTTCAACTCACTTTTCACTTTGTCTAGCTCTTTCATACGTGCCTCGTATTTATCTTCTGCCGACTTAATGCTAGAACGCTTATCGTCCAACTCTGCTTTCAATTGAGCAATTTCTTCTTCTAATTTCTTGATGCGTTCTTGGCTATCTTTGATATCCTCTTCATTCGACTGAATATCTTCCTGCACATCCGAACGATCTTCGCGCAATTCTGCTACATTTTCCTTCGCTTCTTCTACGCGTTCTCTATATTCTTCGACTAGATAACTGTCCAAAAATTCGACCATCAATCCGCGTAAGTTTCTGTATTCACCATACGAACGGTCGCTATCAATGTAAATATCATATCCTTTCGCAGCAAACAATGTCATCTGTGTACCTTGACCATTGCGACTTTCTACAACGTGTGCATACAAGTCCACTGTTTCATCGCTTAAACTGGCAATATTTACTTTCTCTGCACTCAATTCATCTTTGTTGGTCAAAAAACCAACTCCTTTCATATTAACATCATAACGATCATCCATAAAATCGCTGAATGCTTTTTTTACCTCTTTCACTTCTGATGTAGGTAAAGTAGCTTGAATGCCTGGACGCGATGCGTCGTCACGTTGAAAACTGCCTTCGCGCAATTCGACTTCTTGTGCTTGTACTGAAAAACTAGCCAATATTAAAAAACTGAATAAAAAGGTGATTTGCTTTATCATGCTATATTTGATTTTATATTAAATAAATGGTATCTAACTGTCTGATACACAGATAAAACGATAAACGAAATCATCTGTTCGATTTTGTAGGGTAGACTGTTCCGTTAGCGTGTCAGAATATAGCAGACTGACCTCATGAATACTTCCAATAGCCATCGAAAAAACGTACCTTCGTCAGTTCAATTCAAAAACTTTTTCATGTCAGATAAACGACTATTTCTATTGGATGGACACGCTTTAGTCTATCGTGCTCACTTTGCGTTCATCAATCGTCCACTTATCAATTCTAAAGGTGTTGACACCTCCGCCATCACTGGATTTGTGCGCACCCTTTGGGACTTGATGAAATCTCAAAATCCCACGCACTTAGCGGTTGCTTTTGACACGAACAAGCCTACTTTTCGACATGAACTATACGAACCCTATAAAGCCAACCGAGCAGAGCAACCCGAAGGCATTGCCGCTGCGTTTCCTTACATCATGGAGATTCTAAAAGCGTTTAAAATCCCCATCGTGACTTTGGATGGCTATGAAGCAGATGATGTGATTGGAACACTAGCAAAGCAAGCAGAAGGAGAAGGCTATCAAGTGTACATGGTGACGCCTGACAAAGACTTTGCGCAATTGGTTTCGCCCAATATCTTTTTGTACAAGCCCTCTCGAATGGGGAACGGTATTGAAATTTTGGGAGAACAAGATGTGCTGGACAAATGGGAAATTCAGCGCGTCGATCAAGTGCCTGATGTGTTAGGAATGCAAGGCGATGCAGTGGACAACATTCCAGGCATTCCAGGCATTGGGAAGAAAACAGCCATCAAACTGCTTGCAACATTTGGGAGCATGGAAGGTTTGTTAGAGAATACCGACCAACTGAAAGGGAAGCAAAAAGAGAAAGTGGAGGAGTTTGCCGATCAAGGTCGGTTGTCCAAACAACTAGCGATTATCGACACGAAAGTGCCCATTCAGTTCAACGCCAAACAGTACATTTTAGAACCTTTTGATCGTCCGCGTTTGACGGAATTGTTTGAAGAATTGGAGTTCAGAACGCTATCTAAATCTATTTTAGAAAAACCACAAATTAAAAAAGTTCCTACTTCTACACCTAGCGCACAAGGTACATTGTTTGATTTGCCAGAAAGTACAGTAACAGGCAGCATAAGTGAATCCAGCAAACAGACCATTGAGTCGAACGAGCATCAGTATTATCTAGTCGATACGGCAGAAGCTAGAGCGGATTTGGTCAAAAAATTGGCGGCGGTAGAGAGTTTTTGTTTTGATACGGAAACCACAGCAATCGACCCCAACGAAGCAGAACTGGTCGGCATCGCTTTTGCTATCCAAACACATGAAGCTTACTATGTCCCTACGCCTGCCGACTATGACGAAGCGTGTCGGATATTAAGCGAGTTCAAAGAAGTGTTAGAGAATCCGAATATTGAAAAAGTCGGACAGAATTTGAAGTATGACATTGTCGTGCTTCGCTGGCATGGTGTGAATGTGCAAGGCAAGTTATTTGATACCATGTTAGCGCACTACCTCATGGAACCAGAGTTGCGCCACAACTTGAACTACTTATCCGAAAATTATCTGAATTACACGCCCGTTTCGATTGAGTCCTTGATTGGGAAAAAAGGAAAAAATCAAGGGACGATGCGCGATGTGCCTGTCGAACAAGTAAGTAACTATGCGTGCGAAGATGCAGACTTGACCTTGCGGTTGAAAGAGCATTTTGCGCCACAATTGGCGGAAGAGCAAGAGTTACAACTACTTTTCGATACGATGGAAACGCCGCTCGTTTATGTGTTGGCTGATCTAGAATACAATGGTGTTAATGTGGATGTGGATTTCTTGAATGATTACTCCAAAGATTTAGAAGTGGCGTTGGTTGAGTTGCAAGATTCCATCTACGAGCAAGCGGGTACGGAGTTCAATATTGGGTCGCCCAAACAAGTGGGAGAAGTCTTATTCGATCATTTAAAAATTCCCTATCGCTGGCGCAAAACACGGACTGGGCAGTATTCGACGGATGAAGCCAAAATGAGTGAATTGGCAAAAGACAATTCTATCGTCAACGATATTTTGCGTTTTCGAGGTTTGTCCAAATTGAAAGGAACATACGTGGATGCTTTGCCAAAACTAACCAATTCCAAGACTGGTCGCATCCATAGTTCCTTCAACCAAGCACTAGTTGCCACTGGTCGTTTGAGTTCCAACAATCCGAACTTACAAAACATTCCGATCCGAACGCCCGAAGGTCGAAAGATACGTCGTGCCTTCATACCCCGTTCGGAGGAGCATGTTTTGCTGGCTGCCGATTATTCACAGATTGAGTTGCGACTGATTGCTGAAATCGCCGATGACAAAGCGATGTTGTCTGCCTTCAAAAACGGTCAGGACATTCACCGTTCGACCGCTTCTCTAGTCTTTGAAACCCCTTATGACGAAGTCGATAGCGACCAGCGTCGAGCTGCCAAAACCATCAATTTTGCCATTATTTATGGCGCTGGTGCGTTCAATATTGCCAAGCAATTGGACATCAAACGAACGGAAGCAGCGGAGATGATTGAGAACTATTTCAGCAAATATGAAGGACTGAACCAATACATGCAAGAGTCGGTCAAAATCGCGCAAGAGCAAGGCTACGTCACTACGCTTTTGGGTCGCCGTCGCTACCTACGTGACATCAATAGCCGCAACAGCAACGTCCGCGCTCATGCTGAACGAAATGCGATGAATACGCCCATACAAGGTACGGCAGCCGATATGATTAAGATTGCGATGATTAACGTGCATCGCGCTTTTCAGGAGGAAAATATTCAGTCCAAAATGATTTTGCAAGTGCATGATGAACTGGTGTTTGATGTGTTGCGGTCGGAACTGGAGCAAGTGAAGGCGATTGTGCTGCGTGAGATGCAAAACGCGATGCCAGATTTGGAGGTGCCGATTTTGGTGGAAGCTGGTGTTGGGGAGCATTGGTTGGAGGCGCATTAGGGACTTTAGGAAAGGAGAATTAATGTCATAGAACCTATAGATATGATTTGTACAAACAAGTTATCTTTTGAAGAATATCTCCGATTAGAACAGACGACTAATCGAAAGTATGAGTATCACGATGGTCTAGTTTTTCCTTCTGGTCAGCCTTTTTTCAATAAAAAACGATCTGTACCATCTACTGCTCATAATCGAATTTGTGGAAATGCTTACTCGGATATCGACACTATTTTGGAGCAAGCAAAAAGTGCTTTTTTACCTTTTATGAATGCTAAACTTTATCTACCTAAGCAAAGTAAGCATCTCTATCCCGACTTATCTGTTATCTGTGATAAAGAGCAAGTAGCGAAATACACAATCAGCAACCCATCTGTCATCATCGAAGTGCTATC
>CAYLPW010000008.1:0-43274 GCA_964385665.1 uncultured Saprospiraceae bacterium | reverse complement strand
GTCTACATCATACCACCCATACCACCAGGCATTCCACCATGTGCGTGTGGAGCTTCTGGCTCAGGCTTATCACTGATGACACATTCTGTCGTCAAGACCATACCAGCGATAGAGCCAGCATTTTCTAGCGCGATACGCGTCACTTTCGTTGGGTCGATGACACCAGCTTTCTTCAAGTCTTCGTACTTGTCGGTACGCGCGTTGTAGCCTGTGCTTCCTTTGCTATTCATGACGCGCTGTAACACGACACTTCCTTCCACACCTGCATTGTTCGCAATGGTACGTAGCGGAGACTCCAACGCTTTGCGTACAATGTCCACACCAATGTTTTCATCGTCGTTAACACCTCTTACGTTCTTCAATGACTTGATTGCACGAACTAGCGCAACGCCACCACCTGCGACGATACCTTCTTCTACGGCTGCACGAGTCGCATGAAGCGCATCATCAACGCGGTCTTTCTTCTCTTTCATCTCTACTTCAGTCGGTGCACCTACATAAAGCACAGCTACTCCACCTGCCAACTTCGCCAAACGCTCCTGCAATTTCTCGCGGTCGTAGTCCGAAGTAGTGGTATCAATTTGCTGCTTGATTTGACCGATACGAGCGTCGATTTGTTCTTGCTCGCCACCACCATTGACCATGGTTGTGTTGTCTTTGTCGATCGTGATTTTTTCTGCTTGCCCAAGATCGTGCAAATCAGCATCTTCCAACTTCATTCCTTTTTCTTCAGAAATGACTGTTCCACCTGTCAAGATGGCAATATCTTCCAACATCGCTTTACGACGATCACCGAAACCAGGTGCTTTCACAGCGACTACTTTCAAGCCACCACGTAGGCGGTTGACCACCAATACGCCCAATGCTTGAGACTCAATGTCTTCGGCAATGATCAATAATGGACGACCAGACTGTACCACTTTTTCCAAAACTGGCACGATGTCCTGCATGTTGCTGATCTTCTTATCGTGGATCAAAATGTACGGATTTTCGTATTCCGTGACCATTTGCTCGGCATCTGTCACAAAGTAAGGCGACAAATAACCACGATCAAACTGCATACCCAATACTTCCTCTACATACGTATCCGTACCTTTTGCTTCTTCCACCGTGATGACGCCGTCTTTGGAAACGCGCTTCATCGCATCTGCAATCAATTCACCGATCTGCGTATCGTTGTTCGCAGAAATAGAACCGACTTGCTCAATCTTACGGAAATCGTCACCGATCACTTCTGATTGCTCTTTCAAGTCTTGTATTACTGCATGTACTGCCTTGTCGATGCCTCGCTTCAAATCCATTGGATTTGCGCCAGCTGTGACGTTTTTCAAACCAGCTTGAATCATCGCTTGCGCTAGAACAGTTGCTGTCGTTGTACCATCACCTGCCAAATCAGCAGTTTTAGATGCCACTTCCTTCACGAGCTGTGCGCCCATGTTCTCGACAGCATCTTCTAGTTCGATTTCTTTTGCTACTGTTACCCCATCTTTAGTAACAGAAGGTGCGCCGAAGCTTTTTTGAATGACGACGTTACGACCTTTTGGCCCTAGTGTCACTTTCACTGCATCTGCAAGAGCATCTACACCGCTTTTCAGCTTCTCTCTCGCATCACTATTAAAGCTAATTTCTTTAGCCATATCGAGTGTTTATTTTTTTAGTTGAATAATTTGGAGACTTTAGATGTTAGACGCTAGATAGTAGACCATTTCAAAATACGCCTTACGCTCTGCACCTTCATTCTTTATTTGTCTCTCATTAAAATAAAAAAACCTACTTTGAAAGTAAGTCTTCGCTTAGTCTAAAACGACTAGAATATCATCTTCACGCATGATTAAATAATCATCGCCTTCGTAAGATAGTTCCTGTCCTGCGTATTTGCCATACAATACGACATCACCAACGGCTACAGTCATCAAATTTCCATCTTTCCCTGGACCTACAGCAATCACTTCACCACGCTGTGGCTTTTCTTTTGCTGTGTCTGGAATGATGATCCCACCTTTGGTTTTCGCTTCTGCGGATGCAGGCTTCACGACTACCCGGTCGCTAATAGGTTTCATCGCCATGTGTACAAAACTTTTTAATTCGGTTTATTAATTAATTTTCATCATTGTCAATGTGTCGTCTATCTATCGACAGCCACACTATGCACACGCTCTACACAGAACGTGCCAAGAATGCAAAGCTGTCATTTTTTCAGTCAGCAACCGTCATTTTTGCTTTATGACTGTCAGAAAAAGTGTTAAGAGACTGCCGAAATGTGTTGGATGGCGAGAAAAAAGTGTTAAGATGGTGTTTTTGCTAATTTTGTCAGTATAAGGACTAACCATTTTAGGATATACAAAGTGGTATTTGAATACACTATCGGTCAGTGAATTCTATGTGCATACAGTCGGTAACTTTTTATACCAAAAGACAATGACATAATTCATCAGTTACTTTCAGTGTTGTCTCTTTGTGAACTGCCCACAAGCTAGCTTCTCCTAACAATGTGAGAGAATCAAATCGAACCCGAAAGCTTGCAGAGTTCGATTTTTACTAAAAGCAGATATACAGAACGCATAGATACTTTCAGCACAAGTCGGACATGTAAGCATGTAAACTTGCTCGACACTCAGATTTACCTAACTGTATAGGTAGGCGAGTTTATTATTAAAATCAGACTCAGAAATATTTGAATGACGACGACTTGTTCAAACCTTTTTATTTTTCTATCTTCCGAATTCAAAGTCATATCCATGCAGAAATCCAATCAAAATAGTCAAAATATTGACTTGCCCAATAATTAGACAACTCTCCGATTAAACTCAGAATCAGATGCTTATGAATCGACGACGTGCCATCGAAACCATTCTACTCAGTGGAGCAGCTTTCACTTTATTGCCAGGCTGTCAGCAGGAAACGCTTCCTGTCTTCAAGAATTTTGAAGTCGAACGAACTGCCTATCAACGCCTACACGCCTTGAGTCGATTAATTCTACCCGTCAACGATCTGCCATTAGAAACACCTGAACCGACGGCTAACTATATTTTGAATGTTGTCGATCAGTGTTATGACGAAAACGAGCGCGTGTTGTTCGTAGAGGGATTAAACGCGTATCCTGAATTCATGCGCGAAAAAAGTGGACGGCGCTTTAAGAATTGGACGGCGGATGATGTGTTGGCGCACTTTGAGCTGCTAGAGGAACTGCCACGAGAAGAACCGATTGGTCTTTTTTATCAAACAACGAAGGATTTATCCAAACACCACTTCACGACTTCGCCGCATTACATGTACAACTACCTAGACTATCAGTTTATCCCAGGTGGCTACGCAGGTTGTGTGCCTATCTGAGTACGATGATTTTTCCATTCTTAGTAATAGCTATTGTACTCCTATTTCAATTCTCTTATATTTGAATGCGTTTTCTCCAAACCTTCTTTCTTTACTTACGTACAAACATGAAATCACATCCGTTCCCCTATTGATGCAACAGCAATCACTAATGAGTATTTTGACAAATATAAAAGATGGACTAAAGAAAGTATTAGTTCACAGCCCTATCGCCTTGACTAAGAATATGCTGTACGATCAGCAGACACGGAAGATATTCAGTCGTGTTTTACAGAAAGATAGCAACTGTATAGATGTTGGTTGTCACACTGGTGAAATTATGGACTTGATGGTACAACATGCTCCACACGGTCATCATTTTGGATTTGAACCTCTCCCCCATCTGAATGCTCAACTCCACAAAAAATATAGCGCGAACGATCAGATTACCATCTACGATTATGCACTGAGTAATGTAGCTGAACAAGAAGTTTCTTTCAACTATGTGGTCTCCAATCCTGCCTATAGCGGACTTCAAAAGCGAGCTTATGCTAAGGCGAACGAAGAAGAACAAACCATCACCGTGCAGACCGCTATGCTCGATCGCTTGATTGCTGACGATTTGGCGATTGATTTGATCAAAATTGATGTGGAAGGTGGGGAAATGTTGGTATTAGAAGGGGCAATTGACTTGATTCAGCGCAATCAGCCATATGTGATTTTTGAACATGGATTAGGAGCAGCCGACTATTATGGAACTCGTCCAGAACAGGTCTTCGACTATTTTGATAAAGTTGATATGCAGCTTTCTACCCTAGGTAGCTTTCTGAACAACAGCACTCCTTTAAGTCGAGATGGCTTCGTCCAACAATTCGACGAGCATCAAAATTATTACTTCATTGCTCATCCGTAGAGTTTTTAAATTCCTCATTCTTTTATCCTCTTCTATTTGAAACGCATCGGTCTACTCTCTGACACACACTCCCATTTAGACACAAGTCTTTTCAACTATTTTGAGGAGTGTGATGAAATTTGGCATGCTGGAGATATTGGCAACTACGAAGTCGCGCAACAGCTACAAGATTTTCGTCCTTTCAAAGCAGTGTATGGAAACATTGATGGTCATACCGTACGCATGGACTTTCCTGAAAATCTCATTTTTGAAATGGCTGGCGTTAAAGTATTGCTAACACACATCGGTGGCTACCCTGGTCGCTATACGAAACGTGTCCGCCAGTTGATCGAACAAGAGCGACCCAAGCTTTATATTTGTGGGCACTCGCATATTTTAAAAGTACAATACGATAAAAAGTATGATCTTCTTCACATGAATCCTGGAGCAGCAGGCAAACACGGATTTCATACAATGAAGACGGCGATGCGTTTTACGTTAGCTGCTGGTAATATTACTGACCTAGAAGTGATTGAATTAGGGAAGCGCGGTCAGGTAGAGTAATTCATATCTGTAAAATGATTAACTTTGAGTAAAGTGTTTAGCTCCTTGAAGTGACTGTATGGTCGCGTTAAGAGCTATATCACCTGCTATTTCTTTGCTCACTAACGATTGTTTTTCCAGATGTTCCGATTGTCCACGCTCCTGTCTTTTGTGCTTCTATTGTGCTATAATTCTACCTACGCAACACATATCATCGGCGGCGAACTATATTACACCTGTGGAGATGATGATGTAGCACTGAACGATAGTACTCGACAGTACACAATTTTTATGCGTATCTACAGAGACTGCGCAACAGGCGGTGCTGACTTCGATTCTGGTATTGGTGCACAAGCAGGCACAATTAGTATTTATGGACGGACGGGCGAAGATCCCATTAACATTACATTGGGTTCTCCTCGTGTACGACGTCTTAGTTTTGCAACTAGCCCTTGTGTGCAATTACCAGATAACATCTGTGTGGAAGAAGGACTGTATACCTTCAATTTGGTGCTACCCATCATCGATGAAAGCTACTACATCGTCTATCAACGCTGTTGCCGCAATGCAACTGTTTCTAATATCCGACAACCCACTCAAGCTGGCGCGACGTACTACACAGAGATCACGCCTACCGCACAACTTGTCTGCAATAATAGTGCGCGCTTCAATGGGTTTCCACCAGCTGCACTTTGTCTAGATGAACCCTTTTCTTTCTTTCAAAATGGCAGAGACGCAGATGGCGATTCGTTATCTTATGAGTTTTATACGCCACTGCTAGGTGGTGGTCAGAACATGGACGATGCACAAGCACCAGACGGTCCAGCTCCCAATCCCGACTTGCCTCCTCCTTATACGAGCGTTCAGTTTATAGAATCTTTGTATAGTGAAAGTCAACCGTTAGGTTTTGCTTCCAATCTTCAACTCGATCCAGCAACAGGACGCATCAGCGGTCGCCCTCGACTTTGGGGGCGGTTTGTTGTCGGTATAGTTATTAATGAATATAGAGATGGCGAACTCATTGGACAATTGCGACGCGATATTCAAATCACGGCTGTTCCCTGTTTTTCCACTGTCGTCACACACGTAGAGAACGCTGATTCTAGCATTCGGCAGACCGACTTTTTCCTTTGGTCGTGCAATGGCGATACTTCAGTGTTCTTCGACAACCAAAGTTTCAGTCGAATTAGTATAGACGAAACGCGCTGGGAGTTCTATGTGAATGGAGATACACTACAGCAGTCCAGTTGGGATGCTGAATTCAATTTTCCTGGTGCTGGTCGCTACGAAGGCGCACTGTTAGTCAATCCAGGTGGTGACTGTGGTGATACGGCACGCTTGGTAGTGAATATAGAGGAAGACATCGAACCCAACTTCACGACTATAGATAGTTGTCTCGCGGCGTCTTTTCAGTTCCAAGACCTGACTCCCCCCAATCCACTCCCCATGCAAGAATGGACGTGGTATTTTGGAGATGGAGATAGTAGTAGGTTACAAAATCCAACTTACCGCTATGCAGAAATCGGTGACTACGATGTCACGCTACGTGTAGGCACTGGACGTTGCGATACGACTATAACTAAACCGATCAGCTACTACCCTGCTCCCACAGTGACCAGTATTCTGCCTGACCCTGCTATTTTTTGTGGTCCTTCTACTGCCAATTTTAGCTACGCTTCCTCACCGAGTGGAGCTGCTTATGAGACCCGTTGGCTATTTTCACCAGACGATATTGTCGACATGAAAGAAGCGACGTATGATTACGATGATATTGGTACGTTTGATGTTCGTCTGCAAATTACTTCGCCCAATGGCTGCCAAACAGATAGCCTATTCCGTGATTTGGTGACCATCTTACCCCCTTTTACGGCTGACTTCACGATCGATCAGGATAATTGTGTAGCTGATTCTATTCGGTTTCAGGATGTATCACGGGCAGGAGATTTCTTGCCGACTTCGTGGCTTTGGGATTTTGGAAATGGAGACAGTAGTACCGAACGAAATCCAGCTTATCGCTACCCAAGAATAGGTGACTATGAAGTTACTTTACTTGTAGGTAGTGGACCTTGTGACGCTACTATTACTGAGACAGTTAGCTATTATCCTGCCCCCACGATCACTACTATTCTGCCCGACTCGGCTATTTTCTGTGGCTCTTCCACTGCCAACTTTAGCTACACCTCTTCTCCAAGTGGAGACGCTTATCAGACGCGCTGGACATTTTCCCCAGAGGATATTTTTGATACAGCAGAAGCTACTTATAACTACGATAGCATAGGCACATTCGATGTGCGTCTACAAGTTATCTCACCTACTGGTTGCGAGATAGATAGTTTGTTAAGTGATTTTGTGACTGTGCTGCCGCCATTGATCGCCGATTTTTCGGTGGACTATGACAGTTGTGCTGTAGACTCCATTCGATTTCTGGACTTGTCACGAGCGGGAGACGATCCACCTACCTCGTGGTTGTGGGACTTTGGAGATGGTACTTTAAGCAGCTCTTTCGATCCTATTCACTTCTACCAGCGTGCTGGTCAAAAAACAATTACCTTGACGGCACAACTTGGGCAGTGTGAAGGCGTTGCAGAGCACATCATCAGTTACTTTCCTGTGCCAGATAGTCTGACAATTTCGCCTCTGGCAGCTACCTATTGTGGAGTTCAAGATTTGCTTTTTGAGTTGACCAATTCGTTTGATTTAACGGATGACTATTCGATAGATTGGGACTTTGGAGAAGGAACAAGTACGAATGGGGAGCGTGTGCAACACAGTTATACACAGACAGGTAGTTTCGATGTAGGACTAGCTCTCTATGCGCCCAATGGATGTCAAACAACGGCACTCTATGAAAATTGGGTAGACATCAAAGGGGTGCCTGTTGCTAATTTTGATTACACACCAAAAACACCAAATGTACTTGATCCCAAAGTACAGTTCATCAACACTTCAACGGACGCGACTGCTTTTGATTGGCAGTTTAACCAATCTGACTTTTCTAGTGTGTTCGAGCCAATTTATACCTTCGCAGATACTGGCTTTCAAGAAGTAACGCTGATTGTCACTCATGAAAGCGGCTGTCAAGACAGTTTGACACGACTTATTGATATTCCACCAGTTATACAAGCCTACTTAGCGAATGCTTTCAGTCCTAATGGTGATGGCATCAACGACGAGTTTAAATTACAAGGCGTTTTGTTAGGCATACGCGATTTTCGGATGAGTGTGTGGGATCGATGGGGCAATTTGGTGTTTGAGAGTACTGACCCTAATCAAGCTTGGACTGGGCAAACCGCTAATCTGCGACAAGAGGATACACATTCGGCGACTTATGCCTATCAGGTAAGTTATCAAGATGCAAGAGGCAAGCGATCTGAACATACTGGCAGTATTTTAGTCGTCCGATAAGCGACTATTGGATAAGGGAAACACTACACTGCTCTTAAAAATTTTACCTGTAAATGTGGAATGTTTTCCATCAATGCGACTTGCGATTCTGGCAACTGAAGTAACAAAGCTTTGAAAGTCAATAACTGTTGGTCGCTCTCGCTTTTTGGAAAAGCAATATCTAAGTAAGCGGTCGTCTCAAACTGCTGTTCGACGACATTCAAATTCATTCGCTTAGCGGTCTGCATGACTTCACCCATGATGGCGTACTCGAATTGTAATCGGTAGATATTTTGAAGTGTTTTCGTGATGATGTCTGCTGCTTCCAAGGCTTCACTAGCACTTGTTTTATAAGCGTTGATGAGTCCAGATGTTCCTAGTTTTGTTCCTCCAAAGTAGCGGACAACAATAATGCAGACATTCGTCAGAGATCGGCTATCTATTTGCCCCAAAATGGGTCGTCCTGCCGTACCTGAGGGTTCGCCGTCGTCGTTGGCACGAAAAAGTTGTCCGTCGTACCCCAATCGGTAAGCATAACAGTGATGACGCGCCTTGAAGTGTTCTTTTTTAACGTCCTCTAAAGCGGCTTGCACCTGTTCTTCTTCCAAAACTGGATAAGCGTAAGCATGAAATTTACTGCCTTTGTCTTTAAATTCACCGTAGGCAGTGGAACTGATAGTTTGATATTGATCGTCGCTCATAGAGGCGAAGATAGGAGATTTATGAGCATCTGTATGAAGCAGAGCTAAAGCGGTGGATATTCACTAATTTGCTTGTAGATGGTGTTCAATCAATCGATCACAAGCAGCATCTATCATTTGATACACTTGCTCAAAACCGTCATCGTTCCAATATGGATCGGGTACATCTTGAGCACCTATTTCTGGTGCGTAGCCTAACAATAGTTTTACTTTGTCCTGATAATTTCCTTTTGGATCAAGCGATAAAATATCTACATAGTTGCTGTTATCCATCGCTAGGATTAGATCATAATTAGTTAAATCATCTACGCTAATTCGTTGCGCTCGTTGGTCAGTGATGTCAATACCATATTTTTTGGCTACAGCAATAGATCGACGATCTGGTAAGTTACCAATATGCCAGCTTCCCGTTCCCGCAGAATCTATTTGCCAATTCAGTCCACGCTCCTTCACCTTGTTCTTCAAGATGCCTTCTGCCAGTGGAGAACGGCAAATATTCCCTAAACAAACCATTAGTATTTTCACAGCTTTGGTACTTCTTAGTTTGAGTTCAATAATAATCCACCTACCCATATAATCAGGTAAACCCTGATCGTCGGACAGGCTTACCTTCTTGAATGTTCGACTTTTGATAAAGTAATCAAATTTACCCCAACAGCTTTCGAGGGTTCGGTTTTACCTGATTTCAGTTAGGTACATAAGTTTCAACCTGTCTCCCCTTTCACGTCTCACCTCTCCAAAGCCTCTCCCTCTTCTTGAAACACTCCTCCTCTCAATTTAAAGGCGGTTCTTCTCCACTAAAGTCGGTCTGTGCCAAGTAAACCAATCCGATTCCAAACATAATCATCAAGATGCGCGTCACAAACCCAAAGAGCGCGCCAGGTGCGTCGATCCAAGTCAAAAATGATAGTCTAACGCCAATCAAACTTAATACGAGTGCCAGAAAACCGTATAGAAATAATATGAACCCTATAAATGTCCACAATCCTTTGCGCTTCATCATATCGCAGGTCTTATTTTTTAATTCGTGACAAAATCAGTTGCTATCTACAACCGTGCGATATATGATTTTGTTGGCAATTTATTGTGAAGGGCTAGAAGTATGCATCCATATAAACGCAAAAAAGCAAACTCCCTATTTGAAAGATTGCTTTTTTACTTGGTCAGATTAGTGGATATGAATAAGCTAAACAAATCGATCCAAATGGTCGCCAACCATTGCTTTCAATACTGACAATGCCAACGCTTTAGCTTGTGGAGCAGAAAATCCTTTATCCATAAAATGATCTTCTAACTGAACTTGCGTTTGAAAATAAGCCAACTGCATAGCACTGACTATCTTCTGATGCAATGGATCGCGGGATTGCCAAGTGCTTAAGTTTTGCCAAAGCAAGTCATTCCAAGCATTCAATCCCTGTGCTTCAATTTGGCTCAATGCAGTAGGTGATAGATATAGACGTGTCAAAGCAGCCCCATCTTGTGTGGTTTGTGCCACTCCTATATCTTCCGCAATACTCTTTAACACACGAGAGGTTTCCCATTGAAAAAATCCGTTACAGTCTTGAGCCACATAGATATTCATGTTGGAACGATTCATCCCTTTACTGATCTCATCCGTGTGTCGAGTCATCATCCAACACGGTAGATAGATACGATCACTTTGCATTTGATGTAGCGCCGCTATGTGTCGGACGATTTGATTGACATCCTGATATGCATATGTCGAGCGTGGATCAATGCCAGAGTTGTAGTAAGCAGGTAGCCCACTTCTCGGTTGTTGACGAAATGACTCTGCAATAGCCATATTCATGACATCATTGACGCTCCGAGAAGCTCCATTCATTTGGAATGCCCAATATGCACTATACGCCTTAGCTAAAGGCGAGTTATCCCCTTCCAAAGCCACTAGAGAGCTGGCTGGTGTGGTGGGCAGATTGTTCAATGCGTTTTGTAAGTTGCTAGTCCGCGTCGTTCCATTCGTGGGGAACGTATTTTCTGCTAAAATCAGGTATTTTCTAAACGTCATGTTGCTATTCGCCGCCTGTTCAAAGCCGCTGGCAGTGCCATCACCGTAGTAGCCGTCTAGCGAACTATTGTATGTTCCCATACTTTTTAACGCTCGTTGTAGATCAAGGACTGATTGGCGTTTTACATTCGTTCGAATACGTGGTAGTGGAAGATCAAAGCTGGCTGTTTTCGCTGGGATGCTTGGTGATTTTTCCACTAATATTCTATCCGCATTATTTCTATCATAACTGATGACATCCCGATCTTCTAGCTGCTGACCACGCGCTCGCAAGTCTTCGTAGTTCCTGTCAGGTGCAGTAGATGGAGCAGCATCAAAAGCTATAGGTATTAGTGCTTTTTTATAGTCTCCATATTCAAAAGAACCTAACTCATGCAGTCTTGCGCCATTCACTATCTTCGGGAATGCATCCGAATATCCCCCCATGCGCACTCGTTTTAGATCGACTTTCGCCTCATTCAGATCTTTGTAAAGCCCGGTCACAACTTTTACCTGATTTCCTTCTGCTAATACATATATCTCTCCCATATCCAGGAAAGGTTCCCAATTAATATCTTCTTTGAAGCTGCGCGTTGCCATCTGGATGACGGCTACTGGTTTTCCAAATTGTGTGCTACGAATAGCGACGAATGCATCTAAATAGCCGCTTTGCTTCAACTGTCGTTCTACATTTTCTGCTTCACGCACATTTTCAAAGTCACCTATAAACACACGATAAGTATTGCTTTCATCCTCTTCTGCATACAAGAAGCCAAGATGGTCAATCGTATTGAAGTCACTCAAGGTTGGATTTAAGAATACACCTACTTGTACAGCATAGTAGTCAGTCGCCAACAAGAAAAAAGGCATAAGCAATAGTGCAATCAGTCCTAGGAAGGATTTGTTCATATCTACTGTTTTTAATAAAAATCGTTTTTTGGATCATCATATGATGATATATCAACTATAGTTGTGAACGCTATCTAGACCCAACGGAAAATGTAGACTTTCACATATGTTATTCATAAAGTTTTAGAACTTGTTAGGCTTTTGATCTTCATGACGAACCCGCGCCTGTCCAATACGTCCACGTCGGGCAGGAATGAGCTAATCTTTTCTCCATCAAGATAAATGGATAGGAGTTCATCTGAGTGAATAAAGATTCTTTAATCATCTGCTTCAACTAATTGGCTTTCTGTTAATGAGCTTTTACGTAGTGCGCCTTTTTTCAACAGAAAAAAAGGAAAAACTAGCCATTGATCGACCAATTATTAAATTTCCAACAAGCTCTTAGCCTACATTCTACTTTCTAAAACGACTGGATGTCAAAAAGTTACAGCCTTCGCCCGAATGTAGGACGGATTGACAGGCGGATGTCCTCATCTTTTGATGATTTATATTTACATTGTCGGCGTAAAATGATGATACCCACCTGTTCTATCTGAGTTAGAGGAAAACAAAACTCAACTAGTTCAGTGGGTAGATGCACTATCAAATTCATTCAAAGACAATTATCTCATGGGGGTGACTAGTATATATGTGGCAGCGACCCGTCAGCACGTAGGCAAAACGACCTCAACGCTTGGTCTAGTAACAGCCTGTAAGAATAGAGGTATCAAAGTTGGCTATAGCAAACCAGTCGGACAGCAATCTATTGACTTCAATAGTATTTTAGTAGACAAAGACGCGCTTTTATTTTCGGATGTTATGGACTTCACATTAGAAGCTGATATTCACAGTCCAGTTATTTTGGGAAAGGGTGCCACTTCTGCATTTATAGATGCGCCTGAAAAATTTAACTATCCAGAAAGTATTCGCAAAGCCGCTGCCATTATTGAAAGTAGAAGTGATCTAGTCATTTATGAAGGAACGGGTCATCCGGGTGTAGGTAGCGTCGTCGATCTTTCCAATGCGGATGTTGCCAAAATGCTCAACGCAGGTGTTGTGATGGTCGTGGAAGGCGGCATTGGTAGCACAATAGATATGCTCAATATGTGCATGGCGAAATTTGAACAGCAGCAAGTGCCCCTGTTGGGTGTTATCGTCAATAAAGTGATCTCCAGCAAAATGGATCAAGTTGCTCATTATGTGGGAAAGTATTTGGAACGCAGAGGTATCCCATTATTAGGTTTGCTGCCCTACGACAAAACACTGGCCTATCCACTAATGGAGACAATTTGTCAAGCTATTAATGGTATTGTTATCTACAATGGGGAACGATTGCGTGAAAACAAGATTGCGGATATTTTAGCAGGTTCTGTTATGGACATGGAGCGCATCAAAGCATCCGATGATCTACTGTTGGTAGTGAGTTCTCGTCTAGTAGACACCGCTTTGCGAAAAATTCAAGATGTTGATAAGCTGATGGGCAGAACAGATTCACCTATTGCAGGTATAGTCGCTACTGGACAAGGTGAACTGGAAGTAAAGTCTTTGGACTATATTAAGAAGCACCAGATTCCACTCGTTCGTACATCGTTGGACACTTTTGGCGTCGTGCTGAAATATAGCAATATCGAAGTGAAGATCAATCGCGCAACACCTTGGAAAATTCGTACGGCCATTCAGTTAGTAGAAGACAATATCGATTTGGATTGTCTACTGAATCAAGTGGACTTTCGGTCGCCAGCAAACTAGCATCACTGATCTCGAATACGACGTTCGCTTTCTATGCTTTGCGTACTCATGTCGCGTAGTCCATCTAAAAAATCAATCATGTCATCCCAAAATTCTTGGAAAGTAGGCTTGAAAGCTTCTATCAGTTTCCAAACTTGTTCTGGATATTCTTTAATGATTGGGTAGGTTAAAGAATCGATAGTCACACCACGATCAATCGTACCTGAATCGACTGCCCAGCCCAGTCCAACGCTGTAGATCAAAATCATCACACCAGCTAATACACCACCGCCAATAGCTTTGTTGATAAGATTGATATTTGCTGCTTCCAATGCGCCTTCCAGTACGTTGGCGACAGATCGGATGGCTAACATAAACAAGATAAAACATAGAATGAACCCAACTAAAAACATAAGCGGGTTTTCTGTGCTAAACAAGTTTTCCAATACATCGGTCATCATCGGCGCAAACTTCACAGAAGCTGTAAAGCCTAAAGTATAGGACAGAATAGTGAATACCGTATTGATGATTCCTCTATTGAATCCCAAAAAGAATCCCCAAGCCGCGAATGCCAAAAACAATAAATCAACAACCATATTTTGCATTAAATGGATGACTAAACAACATCCTCAGTTATTAAGTAACGTAAAGTAATTGAATTGACTCCGAAAGCTTCCAGAGTAAATTTATTATTGAACTCAGACTAAGATGCTATTGCTACATAAAGGTAACACCTTCATTACGAATAAGTTAGTTTTTTAGACGAACGACCCCTATCTATTGTTAAATGCAACTATTTTGAACCAGATAACGGCAAACTATTGATTTTTTCATAAAAAAAGTGTATACTTGACATTGAATCAACCGATAATTTACGCTTGTACTTTCGTCTTATACTATTGACCATACTTTGTAGTCCCGTTTTGACAGCTACAGCAATGCTATCTAGCACTAATAGTAGTCTACCTATTGTGTTCCGAATCGGAGAACATCAGGAAGCGTATGAAGCTTTAATTGATGCACAAGAGCAAACCCTACTAGAAGCGTGTGATAAAGATGTAAAATTGGCTTACAATAAGCTATTCAGTTCTTTCCGAGAAATGGAAACTGTGGCAGCGCGTTCACAGTTTGATATAAAAGGTGTAAAGTTGTGGCTACATTTGTTTTGGAATGCTGATGGAAGTATTGCCCATTTGGGTTATCATTTGCGTCCCAATTCTCGCAATGTCAAGCGAGCCGACCTAGAAGCGTTTCTGTTGCGCTTCGTTCGCTACTATCATTTTCCACTTGTCAGTGATGTGCCGTATGCACTTTATACGAGCGTCGCCTTCCCACTGTATGCGATCAAAAGACGTAGTGACTAATTAGTATATCAGTTTATTCTTCCACCTTTCCATCTGTCATCTCAGTAACTAATTATTCTACGATAGAGAGCTTACAGCCATCTATGTATCGAGTAGATGTTCGATACATATTGGATGTTATATCAATGATTTGATAAGCAATTCGGTAGTGATCGACTTTAAATTCGGGTACTCTCGGATCAATTTGAAAAAAGCAAGAAGGCACGACGAATTGCACGAATTGGTCATCCACTATAGTTTTTTGGGTATGATAATGCCCCGAAAATACTGGAATCTGATACTGACTCTCTGCTAATATATCTTGTACTGCCTGCATGTTGATGAGTCCATGATGCTCGTCCATAAACAGTGCTTCTGCATACACGATAGGGTGGTGTACAAAAACAAGTGACCGCTTTTCATTTTGCTGAAGCCGATGTTTTAACCAATTGAGCTGTACTTCATCAATATTCTTTGGTCGACTATCTAGAAAAATACCTTCCCAATTGTTCCATTGTTGTGTGTAGTATAGGCGGTCGTTTTTAAGACCATTGTAGCCAAATACGTCGTTCATCATTTGGCTATCGTCATGATTCCCTACGATGACATAATAAGGTATATCCAAATCATCTAAATGAGATTTTATCCATTCATAGATCAATAGCTCTCCCTTATCAAAACATAAATCACCTGCTATGACTAGCGCATCAGGTCGATCGGATTGCAAAGCTTGAAGAATGGCAGCAAAGTTGGCGCGCACATCCACACCGTAGGTATTCTCATGTTCAAACCCAATATGCAAATCTGTGATGAGTGCGATCTTCATGTAGTTTTCTTTGGATATTTAGATGTAGCAGTAGTTTGCTGACGGTAAAACAATGCTTTCCTTCTAAATCGGGAACTTATTATTTCATCGTTTCTAAGTTTAAAACAATCCTGTTCATAGAATGATTCTTTTGAGTCTACAAACTTATCCTGCTCCAAGCTGCCGTCAAATTACAGCTAAGTATCTGTTTAATGAATGGGCGGTATGTCAAATGTAAAGCTATTGTGTTAGCAGTGGCAACAAAAACAAATACATGATTTTGTGGTAACCATTAACCATAGTCTACTATATGTATCAGTTGTTTCAGTACAAAGATAAAAAAGAATGATCGTACACGCTATGGTACGTTGATGTTGGTATATTTACCGTTCAAAGCGCATATAATATAGCACCTAGATTCGTTATATGCCAGTTAAAAGAGCAAAATCCACTATTTATTCAAACATCCAATTTTTCAAATTTTCAGGAAATGATCGATCAATTGAAACAAATGATGCAAGACGCGTCCGCCGTAGTACGGGAACAAGTACAAAACGTAGGTGCTGGAGCCAAGGAAAAAGCATATGAGCTTATTGAAGAATGGCTAATCATCATTCCTATATTGGAACAAGAAGGATTGGCTATGAATAGTTTTGCACTAAGCGTAGCCATCAGTCCGGCACTAGAAGTTGAACTCATTGGTAAAAACGAAAACTTTACGATAGAGCGATTGGATGCACTCCGTCAAAAATACAAGGGGAAATTGCCACTACAAGCAGTTTTTTCTACCATTCGCACCACCTACATGATGCACTCGAAAGTAAATGCACCACTTAAGAACCCACTGATCGTAAAGATTAAAGTACGTTTGACACCAGAGATTAACGTATTTATTGGAGAGCCATTAATTTTGTAGCTTTAAAGGCAGTAAGTTTTAGCTACAAAGTCTACGTGTCTACTTCAGGATGATGTATTATTGACTTTGTACCGTTCTTAAGTTATTTGACGAAAAAGACATTGATAAGCTTAATAACAACTGTAAATTTCAGGATATTCCAGATGATCCAGATAGCTAAAGCTTTGTAACCATGTTTCTTAAAGAAGACTTTAATTTTAGTCCACAAAGCAGAGGAAGTTTGCTGCGAGTTCATAGTCAGACTTTCATCTGAAGTAGTCATTTTAGATTTCTTAAGTAGCGTGCGCATAATGCGTCAGGGGATTTTTCGAATTGTAGACCTTGAGCGGAAAACAGTCAGTACAATTCCTGAGATTGAATAATAAATTGTCTTGTTGAAGTAAGCAGCTAAGTTTGAGAAATTTCAATATTTAAATCACTCATTAAGAGAACGTTCGATTCGGAATATCTGTTTCCTCTTTGTATTTTTTTTCGTCGATTTTTTTGTTAATTTTTGCGCCCTGCCGAATATCATCTTTTCAGTCGGTCAATAGTAGCATAATTACTGATCGACCTCCAACATTCGAAAAATATTGCCCATGCAAAAAGTGCTCGTCATCCTTCTATGTTTACTTCCCGTTCTTGTGGTTGCTCAACGTGTTTTTCCAGTCAAGCAGCAGCAAAAGTGGGGACTGATGACAGCCTCAGGTGAGTTACAAACCGCACCCCAATACGATGCACTAAGCACATTTGATCGCTATGGTTATGCGACTATGCAGTTGGGAACACAAGTGGGTCTCATTGATCAAACGGGCACTACTATTCTAGCTGCACGCTACGACGACATCGAAGTCTTGGAGCAGAACTATTTTGCAGTCTTACGCGCTGGCAATTGGTCGCTCGTCAATCGACAAGGACGAGTATTGTTAGCTGATTATGAGGATGTTATTATTTGGGAAGAATACGAGGTTATCGCTTTCGTACAAGATGGACTTTGGGGAGTGGTCACCGTGGGTGGTAATTCGCTACTTCCCGCCGTTTATGAAGCGGTTCGTCCACAAGCTAATTTTCTAATTGTCCAACAAAATGATGCGTTTGGACTACACGCGCTCGATGGTCGCCAGCTGTTAGCACCTGTAGCTGATGAGTTGCAAGCAATAGATGAGAATATATACATCTACCGAAGGGATGGACTTTGGGGAGCCATCGACGCGAATGGACAGCAACTCTTTCCAGCGGCATACGAAACCTACGAACTCATTGGTGAATCAGCCATCCAACTTCGACAAGGCGCGAACACCTTATTATATACTACCGACCAACGCCAATTAATCAAAGGCTATTTTTATCAGCAATTTCTGCCTTTTTCAAAAGATTTATTTTTAGTTCAACAAAAACAAAAGTTTGGGTTGCTGGATCGAACTGGTCGGTTGCGGCTACCAGCTGCTTTTGATGAAATTCAGCCGTATGGTACTTCTTTTTTTCGTGTCCGAGAGGGCAATCTTTGGGGAGTTGTCAACGAGCAAGCAGAAGAAGCATTAGCAACTGCTTATGACTATATTGCGCCGCTACAAGAAGGTATAGCTTTAGTCATTAAAGACAATCAGTACGGCGTCCTCGATCAATCGGCTCAAATCGGTGTCCCCATTCGTTACAGCAAAATAGTAGCTGAGGGCGGCAACATCAAAGCGTATATTAAAGAAGCACTAGATGTCTTTCAACTAGATGAAAATGGGCAAATTGTGCAAGCGCAAGAACGCTCTGGCGAACACATCACTTTCAAGATCGGAGGGAAGAAGCAAGAGGAAACCATCCAATCGGCTCCCCTACTCTATCAACTTAAAGGATTTGAATGGTACTTCGATTCTAATAGTAGCCGTTGGGGATTACGAAATAGCACAGATGGAACCATCAAAATTACACCGCAATATGATTACCTGAAAGTATATCCTACTTTGCAATTTACCTTAGTCGGTATTCGCAAACGCAATAACTTAACTTTTGAGCAGACCAATTTTGGTTCGGAGATGGTATTTGGGTTAGTCCGTAATGACTTAGGAGCGCAAGTGACGCCCATGCAGTTTTTAGATATTAAATTGGCTGACTTTGTCGATGTGGCAGTGGCGCGTTGTGTGCTAGAAAATGGCAAACATGCCTTGTTAGCTCAAAGTGGAAAAGTAATAGTACAGGATGCGACCTTTATTGGAAATTTCAAAAAAGGGATCGCCCCAATTGCCAAGTATGGCCGCTTATCAGGTGCTATCCGGGACGAAGAGAAAGGACTCATCCTATTGCAAGACTATTTGAGCAACTTACTTTCGCCTACTTTTATGATCGACTATACGACTGACAATCAAGAATTTAGGGAGCGGGCTAAACTCGTTTGTGCAGACTGTTCTTGGGGCTATATTGATTCGTTGGGCAAGACCGTGATCCCTCCGCAATACAGCGAAATTAAAGCATATCGAGCTGGACATGCTGTTGTTAATGACGGTGAAAAATGGGGTGTCGTAAATCGTAAAGGAAAAGCTGTAGTGCCATTTCGCTATGACGCGATTGACTTTCTAAAAGGTAGTGAGCAACCACTGCTGAAGGTACACATTCAGTCTTTTCAATATGGTTTGTTAGATACATTGGGCAATATCGCGATTGAGGCGCGTTTTGAAGAGATCGGAACCTATAGCGAAGATATGGTTGCTGTGCAGCAAGGTGGTCAATGGGGTTTTGTTAATAGAGCAGGACAGCAAGTCATCCCCAATCGCTACCAACAGGTACAAGCTTTTCAGGAAGGTATGGCAGCTGTCAAACTAGATGGCAAATGGGGGTTTATTGATAAAGAAGGGAACGTGCTTGTTTCTTTTCAATTTGGGCGTGTCGGAAATGTGAGCAATGGTTTATTTTGGGCAACAACAGATTCTGGCATCAGCTATTTTAACACTGAAGGACAGCCAACGATTGCAGGTCCTTTTGACCAAGCGTATGACTTTGAAGGAACTATAGCACGTGTGGTGGAGGAACGAAAGTTTGGCTTGATCGATGCCACGGGCAACTATATCGTTCGACCTAAATTCATTGACATCAATAACTTCGATGAAAACGGTTTAGCTATCGTGCGCTACGGAACAGATCGAGTGCGCTATGGCATCTTGAACACTTCTGGCGATCTTATTACTGGCAGTGGTGGCTACAACGACATTCGTCCGTATGCGGAAGGACGTGCCGCTGTGAAAGTAAAAGACAAATACGGTTATATCGATACGAATGGAAAGCTGGTCGTTCCAGCCGATTATGCAAGAGTCTCTACCTTTGTGGAAGGACGAGCTGCCGTGCAGATTAATGGAGAATGTGGCTATATTGATCGGAATGGAAATATTATCGTTGATCTTGCTTACTCCAAATGTCTGGCGTTCAATAGTGGACGCGCAGTGGTGTACAAAGGCTATCGACGTGCAGGTTTGCTAGACAATGCTGGCGATGCCATTATTCAGCCTAGTCTCAATCGACTCATCAACTTTCAAAATGGTCGTGGACTCATGCGCGACAATCAATATCGCTTTTACTTCATCACGGAAGATGCTCGGCTATTCGATGGCTACTATCAAGAAGCGTCCAATTTTCAGCATGGCGTTGCCGTCGTTCGCTCGGGCGACAAATGGGGGATTATCAATCGAAATGGCATCAAAGTTGTACCTACTAAGTATGATAAAATTGAAAACTACGAGTCAGCGTATGCACGGATTCGGATTCGTGGTCTATATGGTGTACGTACCTTGAAAGGTCAGGAAGTCGTACCCATGCAGTTTGAACATGTTGAAGCTGTTGCTCCTAATTTATATCGGGCTGAAGAAGGAAATAAGATTGGGTATTTTGATGGGTCGGGAAAGTGGATTTGGGAATTGCAGCAGTAAAGAACAGTGTGCAAGGAACAGTGTGTTCGCAGTCCGTCAGTATATGTTGCTTTGTTAATGTTGTGCAAGGCGACGTGCATGGCTGACTTTGGTAAACCCTCTCCTGTATCGTCCTATCTAATTGCGCTACCATTTTGAGGGTAGCTGATGTATATTTTGTCTTGACTAGACTAAAAATTAAGGTTCTACTAGATTGGAAACCTATTAGTTCACTGTTTATTTACTAGTTTTTTCATTTTACTCCAACCAAAACAAAACCACAAATACTAAGATCGCTATTAATAAAATGAATCCCAAAAATTGCAATACTGGATCGAGCCAATTCAAAAATGGAATGCGCCCAGTTATCTTGAGAATAGGTGCGAACAAGTCGTCCTCTCCTTCCAATGTCTGATCGCTGCCTAGCAGGTCTAGTTCTTGTAACAATTGCTTCGCTCGTCCAACTTGCAGACTATTGACCTGCACACGCGCACCGCTGTAGCCCATCACTTCAGCGTTGCCGACTTGTAGCAACATTTCGTTCAGTACTCGATATTCGATGTCGTTATTGGTCAGTGCGTTTTTGATCAATTGCAGTTCGGCTATGTTGAAACTTTCGTGTATTTCGGTGTAGTGCATAGTAGTTATTCGCGCCAGCTGTTCTATTGAAAAAAAATGAATCAGGTATTGGAAAAAATGACTGTTTATTAGATGATGTCCAGCTTACCAAGACTCATCAAGCTCATTAGCTATCACACAGACTTCGCAAGCTAATACGAACTCATCCAGCCACCGCTACCTCTTCTGCTACAATCGCATGTGTCTCCAATTGCACACAAGTGCCACCCAATACAAAATGTACCCAGGTTTCTATTTGTCGATTAGGGAACAATTGTTTTAGCGCTTCCTTACTTAGATAGCTCCACGTCCCGACCGACTCTTGCGCGTGCTTGGGATAACGTTTCGCGTCGCCTGTAAATCCAGAATTTTGAATCAAGCGAACATGTGTATCGCTGACATATAAAAAGTCCAACACTGTATCAAACAACCGCTTATCTTGGTGTAGGTAGATGACATATTTTCGGTGCGCTTCCTGCGCGGATGACAACGCCATTTTCTGATAAAAAGCATCGGACTGCTTGACCCATTCTTCTGCACTGATCCCTTCGTCGAGTTGAAAGCGGTCAATATGATCTTGCGCCATTTTCACTCGTTTTCCGTCCTCCTCATCGATATGGTCAGCGATTAGAAAAGCTTTGAATGCCTTACCTAGTGTGTAGTGCTCCTCCTCGTCGGGACAGTTTAAAGCGTTGGCATACCCTATCGGTCGTTGTGAACGCACAGCGACTCGATCTTCCCAATTTTCCTCACGCAGATCAATTTTATACTTTGGAAATGCTTGCTGTCCGGCTGCTGCTTCGATGAATGAAATAGGTTTCACACTGGTACTCCGCTCCCACTCCAGTTCTTTGTCTTTCTGTAACTTTCGCGACTGTATTTTCAGTATTTCGTCTTTCCAGTGCCAAGGCGAATCCAGCTCACCAGCTGTCAAAGTCGGATAGTCTTCTTTGCCTTCCTGCCAGACTCGATTGAGCCATTTGGACGGTTTGTCGCGTGTCGGGAATACTAAATAATCTCGCGTTCTAGTAACGCCGACATACAGCAATCGAGCTTCTTCGGCTAGTGCCTGTTGTTGTTTGATAATGTATTCCTGACTGCCTAACAAGCGTTCTTCTAAGGCTGTCCGACGATACTGGTCGGCGTATGGATTGACCCAATAGCGCAACCAACGTCCTGCCAACACTTCATCTAAATCAATCTCTTTTCCTTCACTTACAATGGCCGCACCCCAAAGGTCAGCGCGTAGATTTTGTTCCAAACTATGACAAACCAAGACCGAAAACTCCAAGCCTTTACTTCTATGATAGGTCATCACATTTACAGCTTCTTCATTTTCGCCAGAGGCTTGTTTGTCGTCTCCATTATTCTCGATTTCATTGAGCCAAAGTAATAGACCACCTAGAGAAGCAGCGGTTTGTAATCGATTGCAGCGTTCTTCGTAGTCATCTGCCATCTTTCGTAACACATCAATGTTATCGAAGCGTTGCTGCATATTGCCCCACTTCGCTACAATGCGTCGGATGTCTAACTCGTTTAACAATAAGTTTAGAATTTCGCTACCAGACAGTTCTTTAATTTCGTCGCGCAACTTATTAAGTTGCTTGATATATAGATCGGTTGCGGCCCAGTTTCCAACAGGCAACCCTTGTTCTTTGTCCCGTAGGTATTCCAACCGCTTTTCTAGGATTTCTTCAATCGGTTGCTGGGAGGCCAATAGCATAATTTCCGCAATCGCCAGAGTATCTTTTTGTGTCAGTAGATATTTTAAACAAGCTAAAATCAACTTCGACTCCGCCGTTTCTAATAGTCCTGATCGAGAAATAGCTGCTTTCAATCCAACGCGATGCAACGCTTCGGCTACTGCCAGACACTCTTTGTTAGAACGGCACAATATAGCCACATCACCTGGTCTGGCTACACGCCACTGCTTGCTATCTTTTGGGAGAATGTATTTTTTGTTGTCAATCAATTGTGCGACTTCTTCTGCGATACATTGATTCATCCAATCTAGATTGGTTCTTCCCTTCTCTAACAGTTCAAAATGCCAGTGCATCAATGCGGTGTCCGCTTCGATAGGTTCTGCTTCAAAGTACTCGTTACCTTTTTTGGCACGTTGAGCTTCCAAAGCAACTTGCTCGACTGGCAACTCATTAAACGCTTTTGTAAACAACGCATTCGTACAATAGACAATGTCCTGTCGACTGCGCCACGAGTGGGTTTGAATATCCTCCTCTTTCACGCCCCCCATTTTTTGGATGATGGCTTGCATCAGTTCTGGTTCAGCTCCTCGGAATCCGTAAATGGATTGTTTTGGATCGCCTACCCAAACAGAGAATTTAGCGAGTTTGGCGAGTTTGAGGAATATCTCTAATTGAATCGGGCTGGTATCTTGAAATTCATCGACCATCAACAAATCCAACTCTTCGGATAACACCTCGCGCACGTCAGGATGATCCAGCAAATCTTTGATGTAGACTTCCATATCGGTGTAGTCGATCAAGCCGCGCTGTTTTTTGTAGCGATCAAATTCTTGCAAGGCTTCAGATGCTAGGTCAAATAGCAAATAAATGTAGTCTTTAATGTCCTGACGAAAAGCTTCCAGCTGTTCATGTTTCTGCACAAATTCCACCAAATCAGCCACATCATCTCGACTTTTTGCACCTACTCCAATCTTGGCAATTTTCACCATTTCCCACCAGTACAGTCGCCCTTTTAGTTTAAGGCTACGCAGCATATTGCTGAGTTCGCTCATGGCTGTTTTGGTCTTTTTGGTAGCGTCTTCGTTGTCGTTGACACGCTGAATAGTTTCTTGCATCAGCCCTTCTAACTGCACCTGAAAAGCGTCCAAACTCATCGGTGATATTCGTCCAAAAAACGGCTCAAAGCTGCTGTAGGATTTGACCTTACTTTCGGCTAATTGCTCCAGCGTAAAGCCATTCGCGCGCGCCACTTCCGTGATGCTTTTGATTTCCTTTCGCCAATCGTACGCTCCTTTTTTATTCATGCCCAATCGGTCACACAAGCCTTCCATCTGCTCCACCCGATCTTGCCGCAACACCATCGACAAAGACTGATTGAACAACACCTGCTGATCCTCATCTGCAATGATGCTGACCGCTGGAGACACCCCTGCTTCGTACGCGAATCGCTTCAATAACTTCACCCCCAAGCCATGTACTGTTCCAATCAAAGCGTTGCTTAAATCATCCGCTTGCGCACTCATGTTTTCGGCGAGTAGTTTGGTGCGTACACGCTCTTGCAATTCCGCTGCTGCTTTTGAAGTAAAGGTCGTCGCGATAATGCCACTTGCACGAACGCCACTTTTCAGCAATTCGACCATTTCTTGCGTTAAGCGAAAGGTCTTCCCACTCCCTGCACCTGCGGAGATTATTTTTAGGTTCATGCCGTCTTTTTCTTGCTGCACTGTTTCGTTTTTGTTTGTAGTTTTCAGTTGTGCAAGGTACATGTTTTTGGAGAAGGGAACAATGTTGTTTGGGGAGGGGGAAACAAATTGTTTTTAGTGTCGTGCTTCCACATAAGCAATAATGGCTTTTAGATCATCATGCGTTAATTGATCTTGATAAATGGGTTTTATAATTTTTTCCTTTTCGTGTATGTTGGCGATACGACTTTCGGGATGCTGTTCAAAGTATAGCGCAGCATTTTGGATGTACGAAAATAAGGCAAGCGTGTCTTGATTCCATTTCCTCATCATGTCTGCGAGTGCAAGACCTGTCGCATCAGTGTGCATATCTTTAGCATGGCAAGTAGCACATTCTATACCAAATAGCTGATCTCCTAGACGCACTAATTCACTATCGTTTTCGTAAGGATCTATTACGCCACAGAAGCCTCCTATTGCTTCCTTTTTTGACTCACGAAACGTATCGGTGATTAGAAACCCGCCAATAATAATGATGCCTAGAAAGAAGAGGTAAATGCCGTTTAGGAGTAGATGGAAGGGGGTGTTCATGACCAAATTTAAGCTACTTTTAGCATATCAAGTAAAGTCTCATCCCGAAGTCTCACGCTCTACAATCTTTTTGATTTTGACATGTCATTCTTCATCTATGATCTTTCTAAAATGGCGACTTACTATATCATTAATCTCATTTTTTCCGACAGACTCATAATCCGACTTGTCGTAAATTTTCACCAATAAAATTTCAGTAATTTCCTCCTCTTCTATTACCTTTAAATCAATATAGGTAATCACTCTTGAGCCACCACTTTTTCCTCTCCCCTTGCTTTTAATAGCTAGTCTAATCTTGTAAAAGTTTTCGTCAATTCTATCTCCTAGATAGGGATTTTCTAACAACTGCTCGTACAAACCAAGGACATCCTGCTTTATTGATTTATACTTCTTGGACAACTTCTTTAGCGATCTTTCGAAGTCACTGGTAACTGTAATACTATAATTCATCTAGTAAAGATAACAGAGATTTTGGCTTTACTTTTCCTTGTTTAATCGCTTTAATTTCTTTAAAATTTTCAATCATACTACTCTCGAACTCGTGAAATTCTTCGTATTTTCTTATAGTTGCCAACATGTGTTCATACTCAGCAAATGAAAGAAGAACGGACTTCTTGTTGCCTTCCTTATCGGTAAGGAACTGGTGAGTACTTGTATCTATCGTCATCATTCGTATACTAGTTTGATTAATAGATAAACATCCGACTTCTATTTCAAGTTTAAAACCACAACAATATGAAACTAGAACACAAAAAAATCAACCTCATCTAGCAAATCGCTGCTTCCACACAGGAAGAGTTCATCAACGCACTGGACGAAGTGGTACAGCGGTTTGCTACACCTACATACAGCATAGACCTCAGTCGTCACTCCAATATTGAAGCTCGCGTAGACATCGAAAAAATCAAAAGAGAGCGACCACGAGTTGATTTCGATATGAACGAATTCGTGGAAGAAGCAAACAGTCTGGAGTGGAACAAATCTATTGAGGAACTACTAATAGATTTAGATTAATGCGGTATACACTAGACACGAATGTACTTCTTTTCTATGTTAGAGACGGAGATACCAGACAGTTTACTGAAGAGCAGTATGCACCTTTCGACAAACAGAATGAGTCCCTTATCTCCATTGTTTCCGTTGGAGAAATCATGGTTTTAGTAAGTGCGAACAATTGGGGTGACAGAAAACTAAAATTAGTTCAGCTGATTAGCAGTGTACTTACCTCACTAACTTCTACAAGCACAAAACTGCCGCAACAATACAAAGATCATTGCGGCAGCTAATTTTAAGGTAAAAGTAAGAAGTGTAATGTTAAGGTATATGCTTATTTGATAAGGGACAACTTCTGTGTTTTAATCTCATCATCTGTTCTAATCATCAACAAGTACATCCCGCCTTCCAGATGAGATGCATCTACAGTAAACTGATGTGTGCCTGCTGCCGTGTTGCGTTCAGAAGCAATAGTTCTCACTTTACTACCTGCTAAGTCGTATAACTCCACTTGTAAGTCGCTTTCTGTTGCCAATTGAACTTCTATCATCGTCTGTTCGCTGAACGGATTCGGATAGACACTAACTTCGTGTCCAACTGCTAAAGCGTTAGAACGGGCTTCGATCTCATTGTTTATATTGAAGGGATCTGCAAACACTCTTCCTTCGCTTGTAATTGATATAGCTCCCTCGCTACCTGATGAAAAAGATGATGCACAGTTTTCTATACGTGCCGTGAATGTAGAACCATTCGCTGCTTCAAACCCTTCCTCTAAAGTAATAGATTGACCTGCTTCAAAAACCACTACATTAGGTGATGGTACTGTACCACTAGAAGTGATTGTCTGTTCTGCTGTATATGTATCGGATGCAATTGGGTTATCATCTACTTCAAGCGTAAGTGGACAAGAGTTATCATCAAATGGATCTCCTGTTATGGTAAATCGAAAAGCAAATACTCCTGGACCACCACTAGGGGTATTTCCCAAACCAAACGGATCATCAGGAGAACTTCCTATTGAGCCTGTCGTTGTACTTTCATCCACTATAAGCCACCGTCCTAGAACGCCCCCACTCATGTTTGGGTCAACTGTCATTTGCACAAAACCACTTGTAGGGATAATAAAGGCTGGAGGAGCACCAATGTTCCAGATGTTATCTCCTGCTGATGGAAAGGCAATAATAAATCCACTTACGAAGAACCCATCAGCATCAAAAAAGTCAAATTGTGCTTCACCACCTGCAACATCTACACCGCCAACAAATGTGAATTGACTTAATTCGGTAAGTGTTCCACTAGGATTGCCAGTACCCGATATATCCATGATATAGTCTTCTTGACCTACTACACCATTCGCTAGACCAAATTGAAAGAATCCGGCGTTCCCATCGAAACTATCAAAAGTGACTGTTTGTGCCGTTAATAGGGGTATCAGAAGAGCAGAAAAAATAAGTGTGTACAAAAATTTCATGATGTAAAGTGTGTTTTAAAAAATTCAGAAATGAGATGACTCACTTCCTCATTTCGGCTTATGAATGATAAGATTAATAGAATTCATTAGCCAATATAAATAATTTTCTATTGCAATATAAGATTTTAGACAAATAGTCCACTGATGATTAAATATTTATCAAAATCTATGTTCACGTAGCTTAAAAACTAATCCTTCTGACAGTAAAATCAACTCAGTCGCTTTCTTTAAATAAGCTGCAATATGTACACCTCTATCTTACCCCTCATTTTATAACAAATACGTTATTTTTTTCCAAACTATTCACTCGCCAACAGCATCCTTAAAATCATTCCAAATAGTAGACAAAGCAGAAAAGAAATTCGCTTTTATCAAAAAAACGTGTTTTCTTGGGAGGACGTAAATGGACACTTAATCGTTGAAACTAACAAGTAGCTTATCAAATGATAAGCAGAAATACTTAATTCACTCACTAATTTTAAACTATGAAACTACTGATCACCCTCAGTTTGTTGATAGGGACTATTCCCCTATTCGCACAAAATTCTACCATTTCAGGTACAGTGACCGACGACGAAGATGGACAACCGCTCATTGGCGTCAACATTTTAGTCCAAGGAACGGCATCCGGAACAGTCACCGATTTTAATGGAAACTATCAAATCGAAGCGCCTGCTGATGCAGAATTACTCTTTTCCTACACAGGCTACACCACTCAAGCAATCGAAGTCAATGGACGCACGCAAATCGACATCGCGCTACCTAGAGGAACGCAGCTTGATGAAGTCGTGGTGACCGCACTCGGTATTTCTAGAGAAAAGAAAGCTTTAGGCTACGCCGTACAAGAACTACAAACCGAGGAACTCACCAGGATGCAACAGCCTAATGTGGTCAATGCCTTGCAAGGACAAATGGCAGGCGTGCAAGTGACTGGCGCAGGTGGCGGACCTGGTCAAGCAGCGAGCATCATTATCCGAGGGATCAACTCGCTAGATCCAGACGCTAACAATCAACCCCTATTTGTGATCGATGGTATTCCCATCAGTAATGAGACGGTGACTGACGGTGGTGGTGTCAATCGTAATGTTTCTAACAGAGCTGCCGATTTGAATCCACAAGATATTGAATCTTTGACCGTGTTGAAAGGTGGACCAGCTACGGCTTTGTATGGTTTACGGGCTGCCAATGGAGCGGTGATCATCACAACAAAGAAAGGAAAAGCTGGTAAGTTGACCGTCGACTTTACGTCTAGCATTGGCACAGAAACTGTCAATAAATTTCCTGAAACGCAGAAGACCTACACACAAGGCTTCGGCGGCAACTACGACCCAAACAGCTTCTGGCCAAGTTGGGGACCGACAGTAGAGGAAGCGCGACAAATTGATCCAGATCACCCAGAGACGATTTTCAATAACTTTGAAAATGCGTACCAAGACGGACAGCAGTTTAGAAATACCTTGACACTTTCTGGTGGGACTGAAAAAGCAACTTTCCGCACTTCGATTTCTCGTCTAGATCATGAAGGCGTATTGCCTTTTAGTACGTATGAAAACACCTCGTTCAAGCTGAATGGTAACTTTCAAGCATCTGATCGATTCAGTTTTGGTGGTGGCATCAACTACATCAAAAGTGGTGGCGATCGTGTCTTTGCAGATCGCTTCAACGAACGCCTCGTTTATTGGGCGCCACAAGCAGATGTGACGGACTACATCTTTGAGAATGGAACCATGAAAGGTTATAGAAATGAAGGTCGCGTAGGCAATAACCCTATTTATGGTGAATCGGTCAATAAATGGGTGGATGATGTAGATCGCTACATTGGAAATTTAAACTTTACCTACCAACCTTTTGACTTTTTGCAATTCAATTATGTGATCGGATTAGATCAGTACACCGATTTCCGACGAAATTTTGCACCTGCGCCGACAGGTATTGCTGGCGAAAATATTTTTGGGGGTAATGGATTAGGCTTCAACAATGAAACACAAATCCGCAGCCGACAAATCACGTCCAACATCAACGCCATCATGAACTTTGAATTGGCTAGTGATTTTGATGTGCAAGTTTTGGCAGGCTATGATGTCTTCGATAGCGAGTTTGATCGAGTAACCGTGAATGGCGCGGAGCTAGATATTTTTGATTTATTCAGTCTAAACAATGCTGCCAATATCAATACCAACAGTTTTAAATCGCAGTATCGTTTATTGGGACTCTATGGAGATGTGAGTTTGTCGTATAAAGATGGTATTTATCTGTCTTTGACTGGTAGAAATGATTGGTCGAGCGCCTTGCCTGCGGCGAATAGAAGTTTCTTTTATCCATCTGTTAGTTTAGGTGTGGTCGCATCCGAATTGATGAACTTGCCTACTGCCGTTTCCTTTTTGAAACTCCGTGCGAGCTATGCAGCTATCGGAAAAGACACTGATCCATATCGCACGAATGTGGTTTATGCTAGCGCAGATGGTTTCCCAATTGACGGGGTGACAGGTTGGACAAGAGGCAACGAACGAGGTGCGCCTAACTTGATACCAGAACGCACCAGCACTGCCGAAGCTGGTATTGACTTACGCTTTATCGACAATCGATTTGGGGTCGACTTTACGTATTATGATGCAACGAGTAGAGACCAGATCATTCCAGTGCCAGTTTCCAGTGCGACTGGATTTAGCTCGTTTATCTTGAATGCTGGTTCGATCCGAAATAACGGAATTGAGGCAGTCGTCAATTTGCGCCCAATTGTACAAACAGATTTCTCTTGGGATATGAATATCAACTACACGCGCAACCGCAACGAAGTGATCGAAATTAGAGATGGAATCGAAGAAATCTTTTTAGGTAGCTCATTTGGGTATGCAGGTTCTTCTGCTTCCATTCGCCTAATTGAAGGACAGCCTTATGGTAACATTTATGGTCGAAGTTTCGCTCGTTTCAATCCAGATGGAGCGGATGCCGACGACGACATCTTTTTAGATAGGGACGCGCCTCTATTGATTGGCGATGATGGTTTCCCAGTGATTGAGACTACTCAAAAAGTATTGGGCAATACGCAGCCAGATTGGTTCGGCGCCATCACCAATACAATTAGATGGAAGAGCGTGTCCTTGAGTTTCATGTTCGATACGCGACAAGGCGTACAGAAGTACAACCAAATGGGGAATTTCTTCGCGGCGTTCGGTATTGCACCTTACACCACCAATCGGAACGAAACCATTGTTTTTGAAGGATTTACTGCTGATGGGCAACCGAATACAAAACCTGTTTGGCTGGGTCAAGGCGACGGACCTGACGTTGAAAATTATGGTGCAGGCTACTATCGAAATCGCTTCCGTGGCAGCACCGAAAACTTTGTAGAAGATGCTGATTGGATTCGCTTACGCAATGTGAGTTTAGCCTTTCAACTACCGAATAATTGGTTAGAAGGTGTCTTCATTGAGCGGGCGGGTCTCACCTTGACTGGTAACAATCTATGGTTGGATACCCCTTACACTGGTTTCGATCCAGAGGGTAATCGTGGAAATCGTAATGTGGATGATGGATTTGGTGGATTTACGTATCCAGGCGTGCGCAGCTATTTTGCGACTTTGAATATTACTTTTTAAAGAAAGACATTAGATGTTAGACCTGCCTGACTATCATTTGTGGCAGGCAGGCGATAGACCGTAGACTATTCAGCCGATAGTCAATGGTTTGTTCTTACTATAAAATTAAACAATATGCGACAATATAAATTTTTCATCTTCCTGCTATTGGTTGGTCTACTACTAACCACAGCTTGCGAAGATTATTTAGATATTAATGAAAATCCAAACACAGCAACCGAAGCCCCGATCAACGGTTTGCTGGCGAATGCGTCTTCTCAGACAGCACTCAACTACTATAGAGTAGGTAACTTTACCAGCTACTTTGTTCAATATTTGGCGAGTCCAAATGAAGGTAGCAACAGCGATACGTACATCGAAAGCGACTACTCGGGCACATGGGGCAATCTCTATGGCGCGATGACGGATTTGTACGATTTGCAGCAATTCGGATTGGAGAAAAATGCCTTTCAGCATGTGGCGGTTGCCAAAGTATTGACGGCAATGAATTTAGGTTTATTGGTCGATGCTTGGGGTGCTGTGCCTTACAGTGATGCATTTACTGGGGAGACAATTACACCCACTTACGATAGCGCAGAAGATATTTACGACGCGATATTTGAGTTATTGGCGGCAGCAGAAACAGATTTTGACAATCCAGCTAATGAAGTCAATATAGATGGCGATAGCGATTTTGTTCATGGAGGAGATATCGAAGCTTGGAAGTTGACCATTGAAGCCTTGCGGGCCCGTTATTTGAATCACTTTAGTCAAACTGGGAACTACGATGGCAATGCAATATTGAGTGCAGTGGATCAATCCTATCAATCAAGTGGCGATGATGCAGAAGTCACAAAATTTGAGATTCGAAATCCTTGGGGACAGGCTGCTTTGAACAATGAAAATCTGTTATTGGATGGATGGCTATCTGATCAGTTTGTAGATGCAACCAATGGAACAACATTTGGTGTGGTCGATCCTCGTTTGATGCTATTGGCAACGCTGACAGAAGACAGCACCTTTGTAGGTACGCCAAATGGAAGTGGTCGTGTAGGAGATGGAACAGCAGCCATCGAAAGCTATCTGTCGACGAGCGGTGCGTTATCTTCTGACAATAGTCCGTTGCAATTGATTACGTATGCAGAAATTAAGCTTATAGAAGCAGAAGCCGCATTACGCAGCAACCAAACTGATCGCGCGTTGATGGCTTTTCAAGAAGGTATTCGGGCAAGTATTACTAAGCTGTTTAGCCTACAAGGTGAAGATGGAAGCGAAGCCGCTGATACGTATCTCGCAGAGGCGTATCCAGATTTGACAGCTGGTGATCTGACGTTGGCGGATGTATTTAGAGAGAAATACGTCGCGCTATTTTTGAATCCTGAAACATGGGTAGACGCGCGTCGATTTGATTATCAGTACGAAGGTTTTGAACTGCCAGATAATGCCGCTCTCAATACCTTCATTCTTCGCGTGCAGTATCCAGATACGGAACTGATTCGGAATACCGAAAACACGCCAGCTGCGACTTTGCTTGATCCTTTGTTTTGGGATAAGTAGGTGAACTGAATTACCTATTTTTATAACAAACGATACTCGCGTTGCTTTAGGGTGGCGCGAGTATTGTTGTTTAGAAAATTCCTCCAGTAATATGATAGTTTACTGCTGAGCAGAATCGTACTGCTTTTATGACTCTATAACTTCACCTGCTCCAACCACTTTTTAATCTCCTCCTCTCCCTCTTTCTCCATCAAACGATTATATAATTCAACAAGCGCGTCACTATCAGGATGTTGTAGTTTGCGGTGAATAGCAGTCGCCACTTGATAATCAATAGTATCACGGTAGTTTTTGAATTTTCGCTTGAAGGCAATCAGTCGGAAGTTGAGTACATCGTATTCTTGTTCAGCAAATAGGATTTGAAGTTCCAAGCGGTAAGCGACCAAAAGGATGCGCGTTTTGACCTCTGTTTGTGGGGTGTTAATGATGTGGCTGAGGTAGTGACTCGCTTTCTGGTATTGTTGAAGCAACAAATGTGCCGTCGCAAAATTTTCGTAGAAGGTGTGTTTTAGATTCGCGCTAATGTTTTGACCGTAGACAGCAATTCCGCTTTCAATTGTTGGAATGGAAGCAACAAGCGTCTCATATTCTTCTACTTTGATCCAGTATGCTAATTGAAAATTATACTTTATTTGAAAAATGAAAGACTTGATACGGAAGCTGTCAATATTTTTATCCAGCAGTTCTAATTTTTCTATATAAGTTGGAATTAGGTGTAACTTATTGAGTGCAAAACAGCTAGCACAAAAATTATTTAAACAAGCGATGTATCTGACTTGATAGTCGTAGTCTTTATTGATAAGCGATTGTTGCTCCTCGAACTCTAGCAATAATTCTTTTAAGAATTTGTGCTTTTGTAGTTGCTTACCTTTCACATTAGCAATCATGGAATTAGTCAAATAATAACATATTCTACCATCGAAAGATAAATGATTTGGAATAGGCTGACGAAATATATAATATTGTTCTTCTTCTAGGTTTTCTTTGTCGTATCGAATCTTTGAATAGACCTCTTCATATAAATCCAAGAGCGAAAAATCTGCTTGTATCGTCTTGAGTTTCCGTTGGCTTTCTATAACTAGCTCTTCTATTTTTTTCTGAGCAATGTGTTTACTCTTAGTAGCCTGACGTACAATACGACGTTCCAACACATTGAGTTCTAAAGACAAAATATCGAAGTGGTATTTGCTAGCTGCTTTCTTTGCTTTTTCTAATTGCTTTTGAGCTTGTTTTACTAGACCTTTCTCCAACAATAAGTGCGCATCCGTCCATGCTTCCAATAGTTCAACTCTAGTAGAAGAGGAAGATTGATGTGTTCTTAAACAACTTAGAATGGAGTGATACAGGTAGTTTTTGAGCGAGGCTAGGTGGTTGGAAGAAACTGCCTTTTTTAAAGCTTCCTCATCGTATTGTGTCATTCTATCTATGACTTCAAACACTTCTACATAGGCACTTTTTCGCTGTATAGAATAGGTTTTCGACCATTCCTTGAATTTAATTTTCTCTCGTTTATTCATTGATTTTATCAGATCATACAGTTCTTTAGACATACAAATAACTTATTTTCAATTACTTACGAAATAAATTTACTTATTTTAACTTCCAAATATACGAATTGAATTGGATGGTACTGCCCCTTTTTGTCCTCTATATTTGCAGGGCAATTGATTTTGAACACCACATTAAAATTTTAAACCATCATGAGAAAATCACTATTCTTCGCTATCGTTTTCAGTGCAGCTATCTTTTCCTTACAAATGACTTGTGAAAGCTTTCAACCGGAACAGCTTAACAATGGAGAATGGAAAGCAGACTTGAGTTCATTTTTTACCAAAAATCCAAATGATATCACGGTACAATTTGAACCTGATAGTCAGTTTGAATTTAAAAACTTGAACCAAAACGGCATACCTTCTTTCCAAGCAATGCGTATGGATATGAGAAAAATGAGTGCTACTGAACCAAGCGTTATTGGTGGAGTAAGTCGTCGAACAGTAGGCATGGAAGATTTGGATTCCATGATTGTTGTTCTATCGCCACAGGATACCATCTTTAAGGAGTTCATTCCAGTGTACGTACGATCCACCACACAAAAAAATCAAATGATTAAGGGTATTTTTATTCCTGAAAAAAGTCTAGATATTCTCTCTTCAGAGCGCACCAACGACGGTGGTATTTCAATCAGTCTGAATGATGGAACAACGATAGTCATCAGTCAAGAAGGATCAACGCATCACCTCATCGACTCCTTCTATGGCGATCAAGATTTTTATAAGCCGACAGTTACACAGTAAAACAACGATAGCTTAATCAGCTAATATTTTTGATGATTCCCTATATGCGATTTTACCATCTAACGAACAGGAGATGGAGTGGGAGAAGTTTGCCTAGATAGCAAGATGGTCTGTCTTCAATTTCGATTGCAGCCTACTCTATTCTCCTTTCATTTTTTAACAAAAACCGAATTCAAATGCAACTATTCACACAGCCTTATTGGTCCATTTTCTATCAGCATCATATTCAATCTAACAACGCGTTTACGTAGCTATTTTACACCTTTTAATTTTCTAAGAAACGTGAAATGATCAAATTTACATTGTTCGGTTTTAGCTGAAAGCAAATATGTAGAGTACATAGATGATTTCAGCTAAAACCGAACACTCAAAAATGTAAATTTATTATTGAACTCAGGCTAAGACACACCAACAACACTTTTCAGAGTTACAGCACTTTTCAAATAATTAATCAATTTTTTTAATCATTCACCGAGATGAAAGAGGTAAACTATGCCCTCTCTTCATCCATCAATTAACCTTTATTATGAAACAGTATCAATTATTAAGTGCTTTAACCATTCTTCTATTCGCGACCTTCTTTCTAAGCTCCTGTGAGCAAGATGAGCTAACCGAAGTCGCCCCTGTACAAGTTCAAACCGACAAACCAATTGCCCTGTACGACGAAAGTCAAGCGACCATTGAAGCGACCGATGCTATTGAGATTAGCGATGAGTTAGAGTCGAGAAGCGGTCGAACGCTTGTCTACTCCGCCAGCAGTTCTGTCAGTGCCAATGCTTGGAGAAACTTTGTCTATCGCAAAGCATCTTTGGCAGGCTACAAATACACCGCAGTGATTACGCCAACGGGAGGAGATCCTGACTTGTACATCTATGGATATGCAACTGGTAAAACGAATCCTTGGAGATACATCCGAAGAAGTGCAACGGCAGGTGCGGATGAGACGACACTAGCAGGCAGCGATCTGAATATCGATGAAACTTTGGGCTATTTTTCGGTCTATGGATTCACGGCGTCTACGTTTACCATCCGTATTTATCGAGAAGATATTTGTGAAACGGAAGATTGCCTGAATGTACGTACTAGTGCTGTTCGAGCTGTCCAAGAAGGAAGTCGTTTCTTAATTACAGACGGCGTTTCTAGAATGTTTATGGCACCTAACAGCACAGAAGCAAAGCAAATTGTGAAAGTGATTAGCCATTATGGCATCAATCAGAGCTGCTTTGTCGGTCGCCCAGGTGCTTCGTTCTTCTACTTGAATAAAGACGGGCAAGCACCAGTAGGGTCTATGGCAGGGGAAGATTGCATTAGTTTCAATCCGAACACCATCGAAGTGAAAGAAATCGGTGGACGCTGGAAAATCGTAGATGGCAACCACTGGATGTTCGACTTCAATACGAAAGAAGATGAAGCCAGAAAAGCATTTTGCATCATCAAAAAGTATGGATTCACTCAATCCTGCTACGTGGGTCGTCCGAATCCTTCTTTGTCGTATCTACGGAAGTAATTTGTTCCCCATTTTCACCCCTTCTAATCAAACTTCAAGAGTTGCCGAGTCCTTCGGCAACTCTTTTCACTTTTGTCCAATCTACACCATTTTCTCAGGGCGCACCCACTCCTCAAACTCCTCTGCCGTCAATAGTCCCAATTCCACAGCCACCTCTTTCAAAGTCTTGTTCTCTTTGTAGGCCGTCTTGGCAATCGTCGCTGCGTTATCGTACCCGATTTTTGTATTCAAAGCCGTAACTAGCATGAGTGAGTTATTTAAGTTCTGTTTGATTCGGTCATGATTCGGTTCGATACCAACTGCACAGTTATCATTAAAACTGACACAAGCATCGCCAATCAGTTGAGCAGACATAAGAAAGTTGAAAATCATCATGGGTTTGAAGACATTCAACTCAAAGTGTCCCGTCATGCCACCAATATTGATCGCGACATCGTTGCCACAAACTTGTGCCATTGCCATCGTGAGGGCTTCAGACTGCGTTGGATTGACTTTGCCTGGCATGATGGAAGAACCTGGTTCGTTGGCAGGAATGATGAGTTCACCGATCCCACAACGAGGACCTGATGCCAACATACGGATGTCATTCCCAATCTTCATTAAGCTACACGCTACTGTTTTCAGTGCACCATGCGCTTCTACGATCGCGTCATGTGCTGCGAGGGCTTCAAATTTATTTTCGGCAGTTCGGAATGGCAAGCCTGTAAACTCCGCAATCTTTCCAGCCACCATCGTCGAGTAGCCTTCTGGCGTATTCAAACCTGTACCGACTGCTGTTCCGCCCAATGCCAATTCAGATAAATGATCAAGCGTATTTTTGATGGCTTTGATGCCATGTTTCAGTTGAGAAACATACCCACCTAATTCTTGCCCAACGGTGACTGGCGTGGCATCCATGAAGTGCGTCCGCCCGATTTTGACGACCTCCATGAACTGCTCTGACTTGGACTGCAAGGTAATACACAGCTTTTCAATACCCGGAATGGTCACTTCTACCAACTTTTTGTAAGCTGCAATGTGCATCGCCGTTGGAAAGGTATCGTTGGAAGATTGTGACTTGTTGACGTCGTCGTTGGGGTGTAGGAACTTTTGTTCATCGGTCAATGCGCCACCTTTGATGACGTGACCACGGTTGGCAACGACTTCATTCACATTCATGTTGGACTGTGTGCCAGAGCCAGTTTGCCAAACAACAAGTGGGAATTGGTCGCTTAACTTACCTGCCAATATTTCATCGCACACTTCTTCAATCAAGTCTGCTTTTTCTTCTGCTAGTACACCCAATGCTTCGTTTGTTCGAGCGGCTGCTTTTTTTAGAATGGCAAACGCCTCAATCACTTCTTTCGGCATCTGCTGCCCGCCTATTTTAAAGTTTTCGCTGGAGCGTTGTGTTTGCGCTGCCCAGTAGGCATCTTTTGGTACACTGATGTAGCCAATACTGTCTTTTTCCTTTCTAGATGTCATTCCTGATTTTATTTTTTGCGAGGGATGAAAAAACGACGCAAAATAATTAATTTTTTCTCGAAGTATTGAACTCGAAATTGTCCAGCAAGCAGCGTGAAATGGTTCAGCACTAGAAAAGTACAGGACAACAGTAGCTTAAACTGCCTTCGTCTCATACCGCTGTGGAGCAGGCGAGTCATACGCTTCCAGATTCCGAATCATGCCATTAAATACAAAATAATGAAAAGGCAACACGGCGTACCAATACAAGCGTCCCAGCAACCCTTGCGGTCGGAAAGTAGCCGTTTGATACAAAATATCCTCCCCACTTTCTTCGTCATGTCTAATTTTAAACTCCAGCCACGCTTCACCAGGCAATTTCATTTCTGCATACAATAGCATTCGCTTTTCAGCACGGTCAGCGATGAGTACTCGCCAAAAGTCGAGTGCATCACCAGAGTGAATATGTTCAGGATGTGTACGACCACGCCGCAACCCAATACCACCAATCATTTTGTCCATGTAGCCACGAATTTTCCACAACCAACTGCCGTAGTACCAGCCACGTTCCCCACCTATCGCTAAGACGTTCTGCCATACTTGTTCTGTCGTGTTGTTGCGGATGGGTAGACTCTTTTTGTCCGTGAACGTTCCGAAAGTTGGAGGATGAACATATCGGCTAATCGAATCCAAATTGGAAGTCGATACTAAGGAATCTTTCCAGCTAGATACCACAGCGTTTTGCTCTATTTTCGCAAATGCCATTTGTACGGATTCTTCGTAAGTGTACAAAGTAATGTCCAGTTGCTTACCTAAATTATTATTACGACAAACAACATCCACATTCATGCTATTGACTAAATTAACTGCCAATGGATAGGTCGTTGAAGTGACAAAATAAAGCCAATAGGAAGAAAAACGCGGCGTCATTACAGGTGCGGTAAATATCCACCGCTTCAAACCACGCACTTCGGCATAACCCAACAACATCTCTTTGTAAGTAAACACTTGCCCACATCCGATGTCGTAGTTTTTATTGTAAAACTTTTCTTCTCCTAATATGCCTGTCAAAAACTCCATGACGTTCCGAATCGCAATTGGTTGGCATTTGGTATTCAACCATTTTGGAGCCACCATGATTGGCAGCTTTTCGACCAAGTCACGAATGATCTCAAAGGAAGCACTGCCTGACCCAATGACGATACCAGCTCGTAGGGTAGTTACAGGAACATTGCCTTCATTGAGAATCTTTTCAACTGCGTAGCGCGACTCCAAATGCTCGGACAGTTCCTCTTGATTGACCATGCCACTTAGGTAGATGACTTGCTGTGCGTCGGAGCGGTTGGTGTAATCAATAAAATTGCGGGCGGATTTGGCTTCTAAGTCTTTAAACGCATTGATGGAGCTAGACATGGAGTGAATCAGGTAGTAAGCAGCATCGAAGTCGATAGGTGCACTACTCAAACTTTCAGCATCTAAAAAATCAGCCTGGAAGACTGTTACTTGATCTCTCCATTCTTCTTCCCACTCAAAACTATCGACTGCACGGACGGGGCAGTAAAATTCGTGTCCTTGTACGGCTAAGGTTCGCAGCAGTCGTTTGCCGATGTAGCCTGTCGCACCAGTGAGTAAGATTTTCATAAGCTGAATTTAAAAGAGAACGGTGCTACAGGATACATGTTTGTTTCTACTGTGTCAAGTGATGAGTCAGACCATAAGTTGGAAAGTCATACTACCTCCTGTCATCTTCCTCATCCTCATATAAAAACCCAGCCAATCCAATGGAAAAGGAAATGCGGTTCAATGCGCCTCCTACCCCATTTTCGGAGTCCCAGCCATAGCCCAAATCAAACAACACAGCTAGTTGATTGACGCGCAATGCCATACCGCCAGATACTTTTCCAGATACAAAGGTTTGTACTTCATTTACGCCCCCTAGTACATTATCGGTCTGTGAACGTAAACCTGCAATTTCTGCATTAATGTATGGAATCCAATTACCACCTGAATCGAAGAAATAAGTAGCCTTAGGACCTAATCCTATTTGTGATTGACTCACGTTGCTGGCACTGAATCCTGCTATTGTTGCTGTACCGCCTATTGCCAAACGATCCATCACAAAATGTTGATACGCAGGTCGAATATCGTAGACAAATGTTCGTCCTGCTCCTGCTAAATTTAAAGCAACGGAAGATACGTTGACTGTACCAGAAACAAATCCGTTTCCTTTTTCGGTGGCTAAAGACTGAGCGGAAAGAGAAACAGTAAATAGACAAAGTGATAGTAGAAAAATGAAACTGAATGGCGATTTCATAAGTGTTGAGTTATTCGTTCGTTAGTAGTCAATCATGTATTAACTTGTTAGAGGAACAATTTATTGACAGAAAGTTCATGATCCTACCTATCATTCGACATTGTACCTACGTGCCTATTGATTGAAGCGCAATCCTATATTGATACCCGCATAGTATTGCATCAAGTCGCTGCTTGGCACATTTGGTTCAGCACTATTGAAGAGATGGCTTCCATTTAAGTCTTGCGCATAGCTGATGCCTGCTATTGGTGTCACGGTCAGAAAATCGGAAATGCCTAAATCGAGTCCAACGCCAACGCCACCGCTTGCTTTCCATTCAGAAGCGGCTATGACTGTTGATACGCCATTTTCCTTTACGGTGCGACTACTGGTGAACCGTTCTACACCTGGCGACAAAGACACAAAAAATCCTTTCTTGAAGAGTTGGTTTTGCTTCGAAAAAGTAGGACAATTACAATCGTTTGCAAAATCAAATAAGTAAAACCTGGTATGTACAAAACCGCCCCAGCTAGATAAGTCAAACTCTGATCGGTCTGGTGCATTATCCGTCCATGTACCGTAAACGGCATATTCAAAACTAGGTAAAAACTCTATTCGAACATTCTTTAGTCGAAACCAGTAGTTGACACCTACTCGCGTTCCACTAATAAAGAGCTGTCGATCATCTTCTACTTCTAGTTGAAAGGTACGCTCCCATTCTTTTGCATTAGCGTTCGCATAAGTAGCAGTGATTCCGATCTGAGCGAACGATGTACTAGCAAAAGAAACAAGCAAACAAGCGGAAAAGAGTAATTTTTTCATACGTTATGAAGAGTGTTGTGTGAATGAGGTAATAGCCAACGATTGAGTATTCGCTATTTGACTCTCTTAACGTTTCAAGTGAAAAAGAATTATGAGTACCTTTCAAAATTTATTCATCAACCTGTTCCTATCATGCAGCAAACCGAATTTTTTTCCGATCTTATCGTCGTCGAATTAGCCAGCGTACTAGCTGGTCCAGCTGTCGGTATGTTCTTTGCCGAACTAGGAGCGCGTGTCATCAAAGTAGAAAATAAACCGAGTGGTGGCGATGTGACGCGTCGGTGGAAGTTGCCGACGGAAGAGGCGACTAAAGAGGATTCTGCCTATTATCGAAGCGTCAATTGGGGAAAGGAAACGGTTTTTCTGGACTTTGGTGATGCGGACGATCAACTAGAATTGAGAGAACTACTTCGAGAAGCAGACATCCTCGTCTGTAATTTGAAACCAAAAGCGCTTCAAAAATTCCAACTGACATATACCGCTATTCGCACCATTAACCCTAAAATTATATTTGCTCAACTGACCGCTTTTGGAGCAGCCAATGAGCGTCTGGGTTTCGATGTCGTACTACAAGCGGAAGCTGGCTTTTTGTATATGAATGGCGAACCGACTCGCCCACCTGTGAAAATGCCTGTTGCTTTGATTGACTTATTGGCAGCTCACCAACTAAAAGAAGGAATTTTGTTGGCACTGTTGCATAAAGAACGAACTGGGAAAGGTAGCTATCTACACGTTTCTCTATTAGATACCGCGATTGCTTCTCTTGCCAACCAAGCTACCAATTGGCTGATCGGCAAACACATCCCACAACGCATGGGCACACAGCATCCGAATATTGCGCCGTATGGAGATGTCTTTTATACGAAAGACGAGGTGGCGATCATACTAGCAGTCGGGAGCGATCAGCAGTTTTTAAATTTTTGCGCTTTACTACAACTAGCCGTTCCTCAACGATTTGCAAAAAATACAGATCGGGTCGCTCATCGGGAAGAGTTGAAAGCTTTTTTATCGCCTTCTATAGCACTATGGAAGGCAGACGAACTCTTACCCAAAATGCACCGACAAGGCATTCCTGTGGGGCGAATTCGGAATATGCAGGAAGTGTTTGAGCAAGAGGCAGCGAGTGATTTGTTGTTAGACTATTCGGATGGGCAGCAGATCGTCCGAAGCGTAGCATTTGATCTAACGGAGAGGAAAATGGTGGAGGAGTGACTAAACTGGTAGGATGTGATTTAAGTTTACTTCCAAAAAGTGAAGCAACACCTGTCTTTTAAGTGCTAGAAGGCTAACAACGTTGAGATGAGCAAACGATAACAATATCTAGTTTCTTCGTGGACTGCTTGCTGCTTGGATGTAAAGAGAAAAGGAGTAGAGCAATTGGTGGTTGCAGGCTGTGCTAATTGGGTTCAATAACTACTGTCTACTGCTCAGCTATTAGAGGCGTTTACAAACGTTTTTAAGCGTTTATAGCCGTTTATAAACGTTTTAAACAAAGAGACATAACTGTAACTAGCTGATTATCAGCTATTAATTCGTTAGTTGCTTATGTATCAAGAATACGTTACTTTTGGTGAGTAAAGTGAATATATATACACCTGGTGTATATATAAACGAGTTCTATCCCATTAAAAGTAAAAAAAGACAATGAGAATAAATATAAAACCACATGAAGGTATAAATGATATAGATTTTGGTTTAGACAGCAAAGCAGTACACTTGAAACTTGGAACACCCGAATCAACTAAAGAACAAAGCATCTTTCAATTTGGAGAAATTAGTATTCCTGAACCAAAAACAGATTACTATTTTAATAACAGTTTGCAAATATCATATGACGAAAACAATAAAGTGGAATTCATCGAAATCGCTAATAAAGAATCTAATTTAGAAATATCAATTTATGGTTTCAGCTTAAACCAAGTTAGTGTTGAAAAAGTAATATCCTTTTTAATCACAGAAAGAAAATTAAAATACGATGAAAACGGAGAAGAATTTCCTTACACCTACAACTTTGTAAATAAAGACTTGACTTTTTGGAGACAAGTATTACCCGAAGATGATAAAGACGAAAATGGAAAATATTTTGATACAGTTGGAATTGGAAAAATTGGATACCTGAAAAAATAAAAAACGGGATAGAACAATGCATACCCGTTCATTGCCAGCAAAAGCTGGCAACAACGGGTATGCGAGGACGTTGGCTTCCATTAAAAAGAAAAAACAGAGTGTTTACAATTCGACGAAATTCGTAAATAATAAATATTCGTTTTCAAATTTCGATAAATAGATAAGAATATGTGGAGTCCATATCATAAATATTACCAAATCAAAAAAGATGA
>CAYLPW010000007.1:3804-47242 GCA_964385665.1 uncultured Saprospiraceae bacterium | reverse complement strand
TACGCGCAAGGCTTGATGAATACAGTCGTAAAAGCGACACCTGATGGAAAATTGGTGCGTTTGCGAGAGATTGCTGATGTCAAAAATCAGTTTGCCGATGAACCGAATCGTTCTTTCGTCAATGGACAGGCAGCGGTCATTTTGAAAGTATTTAGCAGGAGTGAAGAAGATATTTTGACGAATGCAGCAATTGTCAATGCAGCAGTCGATGATTTTAATGCCCAAAACGAAGTGGTGGAAGCGGTCGTGATTGAAGATCGCTCGATTTCGCTGAATGACGCTATCGGAACGTTGCGCAACAATGCGTGGCAAGGAATTTTATTGGTTTTAATCATCTTAGGACTATTTCTGAATCCGCGTATTGCGTTTTGGGTCGCCTTCAAGATTCCAGTGGCCCTGTTAGGTATGTTTATCATTTCTACCTTTTATGATTTGACCATCAATCAGGTTTCACTATTTGGATTGATAATCGTGTTGGGCGTCATTGTGGATGATGGCGTGGTCGTCGCCGAAAATATCTATCAGCGGTTTGAGGAAGGGATGAGTCCGCTCAAAGCAGCCGTGCAAGGGACGGTTGAAGTCTTTCCAGCCATTCTTTCTTCTCTAGCGACTACAGCAGTTGCTTTTTCCTTGTTCTTCTTTTTCGATGGACAGTTAGGGGACTATTTCTCTGACGTTTCGTTTGTGGTGTGTGCGACTTTGTTTGTCGCCTTGCTAGAAAGTATGCTCATTTTGCCAGTTCATATTGCTCGCTCCAAAGCCTTGCAGCGCGATGCGAAAGAATGGAAATTGACGAAATGGACGAATAACTCGTTGATTGTTTTTCGAGATAAAGTCTATCAAGCAATTATTGGCTTTAGTTTAAGGATTCCAATTCTGGGCATTCTGGCAGTGATTGGAATTATGGTCTTGACAATCAGTGCGATAGGTGCTGGAACGATCAAATCGACTTTCTTTCCTACCATTGACCAAGACGTGATTACGGCGCGTTTGGAATTGCCATTGGGAACAGATGAAACGATTACTGCTCAAAAACTCGCCATGATTGAAGAGCAAGTTTGGGCAGTCAATGAGCAATACACTAGCGAACGTTCCGATGGCAACCAAGTCGTCAACTATGTGGAGCGCGTCATCGGTCCGAGCAGCAATGAGGGCTATCTGAATATCTATTTATTGGAAGGCGATACGCGTGGAATCTTGTCGTATAAAATAGCAGATAGTGTTCGAGAAGCGGTAGGTCCGATTCCTGAAGCGCGAAACTTGTCGTATGGAAGTATCGCTGTGTTTGGGAAGCCAGTTTCTATTGCCTTGGTCGGTAGCAATATGGATGATCTGCGCATAGCAAAAACTATGGTGCGCGACTTTTTAGAAGACAATGATGAACTTAAAGATGTCACCGATACCGACAAATTAGGCATGCCTGAAATCGAAATGGAATTGTCGCCAAAAGCTAAGTTTCTAGGCTTGTCGGAAGCGGTTGTTTTTGACCAAATTCGGAAAGGCTTTTTTGGGTTGGAAGCGCAAAGTATCCAACGCGGTGATGAGGAGGTCAAAATCTGGTTGCGCTACGATGAAGCAGATCGCAAAAGTCTGGAAGATTTAAAACAAGTGCGATTGCAATTGCCCAATGGCAGCAGCTATCCAATCGAAGAACTGGCTACGTTCCGTTCCAAAGAAAACGTCGCGGTCATCAATCACCAAAATGGGATGCGCGAAATTCGAGTGGAAGCAGATGTAGCGAACTTATTGGTCTCCGTGCCAGAAGTATTGGCGGAAGCAGAAAGTACCGTCTTGAAAGAAGTCCAAAATCAATTTCCTAACATCAAGTACACGCTTGAAGGAGAAGCGCGATTATCTTCCAAAACGCAAGAGTCTTCACAAGCTCCTAGTATTTTGGTCTTCATCGTCATCATTGGCATTTTGATGCTCAACTATCGCTCCATCAGCAAGACGCTTGCTATCTTATTGATGTTGCCGTTTGCCTTTGTAGGTGTCGCTTGGGGATCGTTTGTGCATGGTATTCCAGTGAGTATTTTTTCGGTAATTGGCATGATCGCTCTATGGGGTATTTTGATCAATAATGGGTTAGTGCTCATCTCGACTTACAATGATTTATTGGAAGAAGGACGCTCAGTAAAAGAGGCTTTAAAAGAGGCTGCTATTTCTCGCTTTCGCCCAATTGTGTTGACGACGATTACAACCATTTTTGGACTCGCTCCACTCCTATTGAATAACTCGATCAGTGCGCAATTTTTGAAGCCAACGGCAATCGCTATTGCTTACGGACTGATCTTTGGTATGATCTTAACGCTCATTTTTCTGCCTTCTGTTTTGCTCAGTTTTGCGACACTCAAGTATTGGTTTCACCGCTATATCCGTCGTGTAAAAGATGTGAGTGCTGCGGAATTGGATATTGTTTTGCGCGAGCAGAAAAGTGAATTGGCGTAAATAAAATAAGTACGATTGAAATCGTACCCTTTTGTTATGTAGGAACTTCTGAACTCAAAAATCAAACAGTACGATTGAAATCGTACCTTTTGTTATGTAGGAGCTTTTGAACTCAAGCATCATAACACCAGCGTATGAATTGAATCATACGAGTTTAGAATTGCTCCAACTCATCTTCTGACTATTTTTAAATCATTTATAATGAGATCTATCATAGTAAATTATTTGCTTTTATTCATTTGTCAAATGGCATACACCCAAACCACATTGACCCTTGAAGAAGCCATTCGTTCGACCATTGAGCAAAATCCGTCCATCCAAATTCAGCGGCAAGAAACACAGCTGGCGCAAAACAATGTGTTCAAAGCCAATGCTGGTTTGCTTCCTACGATTGATGCGGTAGCTGGCGGTTCGTACCTCAACAATTATGCGGATGTCAAACTGCGCACCTTTCAACCCGAACCGTCTCCTGAATTCATCAATGTTGACGAATTTGGAGTAGAAACCATCAACGCCAACGTAGGTGTTCAAGCAGAATATCTGCTCTACGATGGCGGACGTGGCAATACGCGTTTGCTATTGCTAGAAGGCTTGTCTAAACTGGAACGGAACAAACAAGAAGTGCTGATTAACCAAACTGTTCTAGGCGTTACGCAACTCTATTTGGATGTTTTGAAACTACAAAATCAAGCCGCTTTTCTAGCAGACAATATTGAAAATAGTGAAATCCGATTGCAAAAAATGGAAGATCGTAAGCAGTTCGGGAAAGCGAATAGCTTATCTATTTTACAATTACAAACCGCGCTCAATCAAGACGAAGCGGCTTTGGATGATGTTCGTTTAGCCACCACCAATTTAGTGAAGGAACTGAATTTCCTAATGGGCGCACCACTCGACCAAACCATCGTTGCGCAAGAGATCGCCAATACATTTGTGCTACCAGATGTAGCGCAGATGTATGCGAGTGTTCAAGCCAACAATCCACAGCTTCAACTGAGTCAAGCTGGTATTGCGATTGCTGGCACAGAACTTAAATTGAGTGAATTGGATCGCAAACCGACCGTTGGGGCTATCGCTAATTTGGGCTACAACTTTCAGCGAAATGATGTACAGCAGTTGGCAGAAATTCATACTGCAGGCGTACTCATCGGTGTGAGTGCGAGTTATAATTTATTCGACGGCGGCGTGCGCAATAATCGCATCCAAAATGCCAAAATCAACTTGTCCATCGCCAACGAACGGCAACAACTCACCGAAAACGATCTATTCAAACAAGCCCTACAAGCCCGCGATTCTTACTTATTGATCCAATCTCAACTGGAACGCGAGCAACGCAATTTATCTACTTTTGAGGCAGCGTATGAAAAGGCACAGGAATTATTTTTAGTTGGGAAAGCCAACAATCTAGCGCTCCGTGATGCTGAATTGGCGCGTCTGAATGTACTACTCCGCATCGACCAATTGAAAGCAGATTTGTACAAAACACAACTTCAGTTGCAGCAGCTGATGGGGAATTTGGTGGAGTAACTATTACGTCTAAGTAGTGGACAAAAAATAAACTTTCGATTTGAAATGTTCAGTCCTTTCTTGATTCGTTTGAAATGAACCACTCGGTCAAGAAACGACTGAACAGAATCGAAAAGTTATATTTTTTGTGTTCCTAATTTCAATCAATCATGATATGTTTACATCAGATTTTACTTCTTTTTTTCAAGAATTGAGCCAAAACAACAATTCTGTTTGGTTCAGCAGCAATAAGAAACGTTATGAAAAAGTCGTGCAAGCCCCTTTTATTCCTGAACGCTTCCTATAAGAACGAATCCAAATACGAACACGATTCAATTAGAAGTACCATCAGATCGCTATCTACTGAGCATCGACCAATCAGCTACTGATCGTGACTGTTTGGATCGCTTGGTTTACCTCATTCGAGTAGAATATCAGCTGCTCAAATTGACTTTGACGAGAGCGTAGAACGGTTAGGGGAGAATATTAAAAGTGATTGGTGGCAAGCTAACAAAGCTAGATTGTTGAGTCATGTCTCTTTCTAAAAAATTCCCCTACAACTCTCGAATCCGCATTTTCCGAAACACCACTTTTCCAGCATTCTGCAAGCCGATATGTCCAGATGTAGCCGTTCCATAGTCCTCCACTTCTGCCCATTTATCCGCCGCTTTGCGATTTTGCCAGTCATCGCTGTTGTAGGCATACTCCACTACCTTTTTGCCATTTAACCAATGTTCTACACGCGGATAGTTGACGACTATTTTTGTGGTATTCCATTCGCCGATTGGTTTTGTCGCTGCTTCTTTGGGTTCGTGCATGGCATAGTTGCCTGCTGTTTTTTGGTTTGGCTTTAGTGGCGATGCCCAGCCTTCATCATCTATGATTTGATACTCTGGCGCGGACTCATAAATCGGCTGATCGTCGCGTTGTTGGACATGATAAAATATACCTGAACTATTTTCTGATTCCACTTTCCATTCCAGCTGCAATTCAAAATTGTCGTATTCTTTTTTGGTAATTAAATCTTCATTTTTGTCCCAACCTGCACCTGATGCTCGCAGCTCGCCGTTCGTCATTTCCCAACCCGTTAAGTCTTCCCCACTATACATTTGCCAGTGTTTCAGGTCGTTCAAATTCATCCAAGCTTGCGAGCTGTTACTTCCAATCTTATTGGAACAGTTGTAGAGTAAACTAAGGCTCAAGAGTAGCATCAAAAATTTAGTATTCATCGTGTGTATGGATAATTGAAAAAGTGTAAAATGAAGTTTAAGAAAGAAGGATAGTTGTTGTCTACTACCCTTCTTTCATCAATTTGCTTGCTCCAATGGAACGCGTTTGATTGGCTGTATTGAACCAAAAAATTACATCGCCCGTGAGTCAGTACATCTAACTTAAGCTGGCATGGGAGGCAAACTCCAACCATTTTGGTATGTATGTTTGATGTATTCATTGGCTGCTTCCAAGGCATTGAGTTCGACACGTTCTGTATTCCAAGTGGGTAAACCGTCGATCATCGCAAAGCCATCTGTTTTCGTCACTTTCATCATTTCGTTCCTGCCGATATTGGTGAATTGCATGTTCTCGCCATCCCATTGCAGTCTTTTGTGTAGTCCTTTCAAACGAATTGCCAAAACACCCAACAACACCATCTCGTTGAAGGGTCCAGCGTATCCAAAATGTGCGGAACTTTCTACTCGATTGTCTGGCGATTCCTTGCAGGCTCTAATCCAATCTTGCTCGTGAGGTCCGTCGCTGTAATCGACCGAACCTGGCACTCTTCGTAAATAAGGCGTTACGTTTGGCTTCCTACCAGATAGCAATCTAGGATTGAAACCGCCTGCATCACAAATTAACGTGTCTTTAGTACCGATGAACAGACAACCGCCCAAACCATCTTTGATTAATGGCACACCCTCTTCCAATCCTTCTGGACGATCAGGCAAGAAACCGCCGTCGTACCAATGTACCTTCACCTCTGGCATTCCCACCTTTTTCAGATTGTCGCGTGCTGCAAAGTCGAAGCGTACTTTTTCAGCTTGTGGTGCGCTTTCTGTATTGGCAGTAGTGGAACTTCCTGAAATGGCTTCTGGATACTTTAAGTGTAAGGCGCGATAAATGGGATCCATAATGTGGCAAGCCATATCGCCAAAAGCACCTGTACCAAAATCCCAAAAGCCCCGCCAATTCCAAGGCGTATAGATTTCGTGATAGGGACGCATGGGCGCAGGTCCGATAAACAATTCCCAATCGAAGTTTTTTGGAATCGGCATGGCTTCCGCTGGACGTTCTAGACCTTGCGGCCAAATCGGGCGGTCTGTCCAAGCGTGTGCTTCCTTCACTTCTCCGATCTCGCCATTCCAAATCCACTCGCAGAGTTCCCGAACGCCATCGCCCGAATTTCCCTGATTGCCCATTTGAGTAGCCACAGGATGCTTTTCTGCCAACTTCGTCAACAATCGCGATTCGTAAATGGAATGCGTTAATGGTTTTTGGCAGAAGATGTGTTTGTCCATCGTCATCGCTGTCGCGGCAATAGCAGCATGTGTATGATCGGCAGTCGCCACCATAACAGCGTCCATTTCGCTCCCTAATTCATCGTACATCTTGCGCCAATCGTAGTACTTTTTCGCCTTCGGAAAGGTCTCGAAGCATCGTTTGCTATACTTCCAATCAATATCACACAGACCAATGATATTTTCAGAATTCATGGCAGATAGGTTCTGTAAGCCTTTTCCACCAACACCTACTCCGACTATATTTAGTTTGTCGCTCGGCATTTTGTGTCCCAATCCGCTGACGACCGTACTCGGTACAATCGTGAAGCCAACTCCCGCAGTGACACTTTCTTTAATAAACTTCCTGCGTGACTTCTTCTTTTTTTCAACTGTCATAGATAGTATTGTTTTTCGTTATGTTTTTCACTTTGAGGACTATACATTCTTCGTCCATCCACCAATTATGTATCATCCCTATAAGATGGGTTTAACTCTTGCTTTATAGCTAACGATATTTCATCCCGATGGAATAAGTAACATATGCTATCTCGTAGAGATAATATATCGGTAGCTAATTAGTCTGCAACGTATTTCATCCCGATAGCTTTCGGGATCGGGATGATACCCAATTTTAGTGGACAAACATACAGTATTGGTCTCTTGTATAGCTCTTCAGTTTTTCACTAAGGATTGTTGGCGTGTAGAAGGGGCAATCTACCGTTATTGGTACGATTGGAGATACGCTGTTACCTGAGGCTAGATCACCGTTTCACTTCTACTGCTTCCGATAGCTAACAAAAGCAAACTCTTTGCTATCAGGCGACCAAGAGGGAACGTTCAATGAGCCTTGTCCACCAGTGAATCCACAGAGGATACGTATTTGATGATTTTCGATGGTATACAAACGAATGACGACTTCTTTCATTGCTGGATGCGCGCTGCCTTGATCTTGCAAGTAGGAGATAAAAACTAGATGCTTACCATCGGGCGAAGGATGCGCAAACCAATTGGAATACTCATCGTCGGTGAGTTGTTCTTTGTTGCTGCCGTCGGGGTGCATGCGCCAGATTTCCATCCGCCCTGACTGCATCGAATTGTAGTAGATATGCTTTCCATCTCTAGCGTAAGCCGGTCCGTCATCTAGTACGTCCGAATCAGTCAATTGTGTCTCTTCGCCTCCTTCCGTTGGAATAGAAAAAACATTAAAAACGCCGTCTCGTCTAGCGGTATACAATAAGGTTTTTCCATCGGGTGACCAGCCATGCCAAAAGGACGGAATTTTGTCAGTGACGCGTTTGGGGGTTCCGCCTTTCAAGGGCATCGTAAAAATGCAAGAGGTCAGCCAACCATCAGGATCAGGTTCTAAATTGTGGCTAAAAGCTAAGGTTTGTCCATCAAAAGAAATACCGTGGTCGTTGTTGCAACGATTGGCGAAACCGGTGTCCAGTTTTTCTTTTTTGCCGTCGGGATAAATTTTGAATAGACTACCAGCTTGATTAACCAAAAAGTAGTCACCCTTTGGACTCCAATTGGGGGCTTCAAAATGCTGATCTTCTTGATAGATTTCCGTGCGTTCGTTGGTTTCAATATTGAATACTTCCAAGGTAGAAACAACGTCTTTCTTTTGAGCAGACATGAATAGAGTAGGTATGAGGAGAACAATGACTAGGAAAAGGCGAATAGTAGAAAGCTGCATACGTGTAATAGCTAATTTCAAGTAAATATAGCTTTTATGTATTACTAAGCAGCATCTATTTTGTTAAATGCTTCATTAAATGATTTCAACTTGTATGTGGTCATTATTCAATAATAGCATCTAGGAATTAGTGCCTCTATCGATCAGAAACGAACATTTTGCTCACAACCCATACCGCGCCACCAGCTCCGCCAACATCCCCCGATATGATTTACTCACAGGAATACGTGCTTTTCCTATCCACAACTGATTGCCTTCAATCGCATCAATTTTATCCAACGCCACCAGATAAGAGCGATGAACACGCATAAACTGTTCGGAAGGTAAACGGTCGGCTAGATGTTGTAGCGACTGTAGAAGTATTCAATAAATTTCAGGCAGGTCAATTGTTGTGAAAAGTTTAGCAGACAAATTTCAATGCTGACAAACAATAAATCGCTTTCATCTCTTTTGTTTTTGTTCCTGTAAAAATGAAGCGATTGGCGAAGGCTGCCAAGATTAATCAATGAATGAACGCTTTTGCTCAGTGAATGACTTTCCAACACTTTTTTGCGATCAATATTGACTATCTATGTTCCGATTTCTATTCCCTATTTCCCTACTTTTCCTCCTACTCGCCTGCCAATTCGACGGGCGCACCAACATCAAAACCTACAACTTTCCCCTACACGAACTACAAGAAGGCATCGCCTACGAATACCGCCCAGTCAACGACGAGCGACTGCCGCCCTACTATTGGTACTACCGAAGTTTGAAACAAGACGATCAAATCTTTTTGACGGGACTGTATTATGATTTTGAATTCATTCCACAGCAGTTCATCCGCGAGGAACAGGTCGATAATGGAATGGTGTTGCAGGAATTATATATCTACGAGACAAATAGTGAAGACAAACAAGATCAGTTGGAAGCGGAAGTGATAGCCGGCGCGACCTTTCCGTTTGAAGTGACTGATTCTCTAGGAGCTTTTGTGTACAATGTGAGTTGGTATTCGCCCAAAGATTCCATTAATTATAACTTGATTCGTAATCGTCGCTTTCTGGAAAAGACGACCTATACTTACAAAGATGAAGCCTATCCAGCAGTCCGTTTTCGGGTACGAGAATTGATCGAAACCGAGCAAGAAGGCTTCTTGACTTTGGAACTAATCGGCGAGGAAATCTATGCACAAGGCATCGGTTTAGTCTACACGTCAAAGCGAGCCGTGGAAGGTGACTTTGAGCAAACGTATGCGCTATATGATCGGTATCCGATGACGGAATTGGAAGCGAAGTTTGGGGCGAGTTTGGAAGAGGACTGACACGCGAAATCATAGCAAAAGCGTCGGAATTAATTTCGACGCTGTAAATTAAACTTTGAATGTTTGATATGTAAGAACTTATATGACCTTATATGACCTTATATGTCTTATATGTTTCATCCTCAATGCCGATAGCTATCGAGTATCGAGACGTATAGCTCCTAACAATCTACTCCTCCTTCTTCACTAAAAACCTTTTCAAATCAGGACGAAATTCCCGCTCGCGCTCCACTTCGTATTCATGAATCAACTCCCCAATCTTCCCAAAAAACGGTAACCCAATCGACTCATACTCATAAACTCCATCATTGTACGTCTGATTTTCATTGACATGAATCGCTGCACACAAAAAGTATTCTACACCTTTTTCCAAATCAATAATGTAAGAAGCATCCGTCAAAAAACCATACGCCCAACCAACTTTGTTGAAGACGCGGATGTGATCTGGAATGCTATCATTCGCCATGAAAAATTTGACGTAATTATCCTCTAGGTCGCTGTAATCAGGGTATTTGCTTTCCTTCGGTTTGGTGGACATCACGCGATAGAGAAATTGATAATCAGCTTCGGTCAAGTTGAATCGCTGCGATTCGGGGACACTTTCAGGGAACAAGACCGTTTTCAACAAGTCGTGCAAATCTTGTAACGCAACAAAGTTTTTAGTACTAAAATCGAATGGTTCGTTTAGTATGTCGCCCTCATTCGTCATCCGCGCTACGCCACGCACTTGATCGTTTAGTTGCCATTTTCTTTCGTCGGCACTATATCTCGCGCCTTGATAATACAACAGCTCATTGTCCTCCACAAAGCTCACAGGATTGGTATGTCGATTCCCTTCGACATCAAAGCCACTAACGGACAGTCGGTGTACAATTCGGGTATCTTCAAAACCCTTAGCTGCTAGATGCTCATTGAAATATTTTTGTCCCAAAAATTCGTACAGTCGGTTATAGGCATCGTTATCACTGACTATAAATATTTTCTTGATGTAATGGGCAATACTGGGCAGTTTGTTTTCTGCTGTTGCATCCACCAAAGCAGTCGTTTGTGGTTCGCGTGCTGCGCCATGGAACATCGGCGTCTCTTTATCTAATCCGCTGATTGCCAACTCATTCAACTTTTCCAATGCCATGAACGCCGCTGGCATTTTGACGGTACTGGCTGGATAAAAATAGCGATTGTTGTCTACGCCTAATTGATAGGAAGTGAAGGTCGGCACATTGTTTTCGTCTCGATCTATTTGGGTATAAATGAGCTGTGCTTGGTATTTTTCTGGTTGCGAAAAGATGGTGTCTAGTGGAGACTTGGATGCGGCAATAAGTTGTTGTAATGGATCATTTTGAGCTTGAGTAGTCAGGTAAAGTACACTGCAAAATAGTAGAACGGAATAACGTAACATAAGTCAAAGTTAGTGAGCTACCTCCTCGTACTGTTATCCCGCAGTTTCCTATTGCTGGACAACTTTCTTAGACTACCTAAAAGAAATAGCTCTAGTTAAGATTACATTTGAATACTAGCAAGAACGTAAGATTTCAATAAAATAAAAAATCGGTAAGCGTTACGTACGCTCACCGATCTTCCTTCTATTGCTAGACGATCAAACAATCTAAAAATAATATTTCAATTAGCTAACCGCTTTTAAAGTCTAACGCCTGCCTGCTGTGAACATCGTCATACAGGTCTATCGTCTATCGTCTATCGTCTAATATCTAACATCTCATTAAGCCTCCAATGCTTCTTTCACCAAATCCGCCGCTTCCTGCAACAAAATTGCCGACTTCACCGCTAATCCAGATTCGTCGATAATTTGCTTCGCAATGTCTGCATTCGTGCCTTGTAGACGTACGATAATCGGAACTTTGATCTCGTCACCCATATTTTTGTAGGCTTCCACTACCCCATTTGCCACACGGTCGCAACGCACGATGCCACCAAAAATATTAATCAAAATTGCCTCTACTTTCTCATCTTTCAAAATGATACGGAACGCCTGTTCTACGCGTTCTGCATCCGCTGTTCCACCTACATCTAGGAAGTTCGCTGGCTCACCCCCAGATAACTTAATGACATCCATTGTTGCCATCGCCAGTCCAGCACCATTTACCATACAACCAACGTTTCCATCCAAATTGACGAAGTTCAAGCCGTATTGTCCAGCTTCTACCTCTGTTGGATCTTCCTCGTCGGTATCGCGCCAGTCGATTAAGTCCTTGTGACGGAATAGCGCACTTTCATCCAGTGTCATCTTTGTATCGACCGCGATAATCTCATCGTGTCCGTTGTGCATCGTTGGATTAATTTCAATCAAACTGGCATCAGACTTGACATATGCGGTATACAATTTACTGATGAATTTCACCATATTTTTGAACGCTGTACCACTCAATCCTAAATTGAACGCTACCTTTCTTGCTTGAAACGCTTGCATTCCTAACTCTGGATCAATGTATTCTTTATGCACCAAATGCGGCGTTTCTTCTGCTACTTGCTCAATATCCATTCCACCTTCCGTAGAGTAGATAATAACATTGCACTGCTTTTGACGATCCGTTAAGATAGACACATAGTATTCCTTGCAAGAATCGAAATCTGGCTTATACGCATCTTCGGAAACGATGACTTTACGCACCAATTTTCCTTCTCCATCCATGCCACCTGGCGTCTGTGGCGTTTTCAGCATCATACCAATAATATTACTAGCATGCTCTTTCAACTCTTCACGGTTCTTCGCCAATTTCACACCACCCCCTTTTCCACGTCCGCCAGCATGAATTTGCGCTTTCACGATCGCAAAATCAGAACCAGTTTCCTCTTTCAACTGATCGTATGCAGCGACTGCTTCTTCTACGTTTTCCGCTAGAATACCTTTTTGTACAGGTACGCCATGACGCTCTAGTAAGTCTTTTCCTTGATATTCGTGTAGATTCATAATTTGATGCTAAGTATTTATAAATTTAGGTGGTTGCTATTGGATTCGCGCAAAAATAGCGATTTCATTGATAGTTTGGTTCTTCAGTTGAACTATTTCCTTGACTTATTCATCTTATCAGAGAATCATAAAACTTCAAGTATAATTATGCTCCAATCAATTTTGACGCTCACCTTCATCTGTTCAACATTTTTTGGTGTTGCTCAAACCCTTTATCTTATTCCAGGTACAGGTGCAGACTATCGTTTGTTCGATAAGTTAGACCTCGAAGACTACGAAATAGTTCATCTGAATTATATAGAACCTGAACCAAAAGAGCATTTTGAAGCCTATATTTCTAGATTGGCGGAGAAGATTGACACGACGGAGAAATTTGGCTTAATTGGTGTCTCGTTAGGAGGCATGATTGTAACTGAATTAGCGGAGCAATTGAAACCTAAGGTAGCGATTGTTATTGCGGGCGCAAAAAGTAGACATGAGCTTCCACTTACCTATCGTGCCTTCAAATACTTTCCTATCCATCACATAATTGGTGGTCGCACCATGAAATGGAGTACGAAACGGCTACAACCTATTTTCGAGCCGATGGATGAGGAAGCGGAACACTTATTTAAAGAAATGCTGACAGCAAAGTCAGACTACTTTCTACGTTCTGCTGTTCGCTGGATGATTAATTGGGAACGGGCGACGTATGATCCTTCTATCGTCCACATTCATGGCACAAAAGATCATACATTGCCCGTAAAAAATATTGAGGCTAATTACTTGATTGAGAAAGGTGGACATATGGTGGTGTATACACATGCCGAGGAAGTTAGCCAGTTGATATTAAATGAATTGTCTAGTAGATTTTGAAAATTCAGATAACTACACACTCCTACTAATATAACCTTAAATGTCTTATATATTTCAAATATGCACAGCTTTTAGGCTACGCATCTTTATCCTTCTTCCGATTGCGCCACCAAACGAAACCAATCAATCCAACCGCTAAATAAGGAGTCATCAACATATACAATATTCCACTATTCAATCCCTTTCCTGCCGTTCCGCCACCTTCCAGATTGGTCTCTGCTGCTATCCGACACATCGGACATTGTGCTTCTGCTGTTTCTGCTCCAAAAAGCAAAAACAAAACAGTAAAAATGGTAATTAACGCTACGCTATTGATGATTCTATTCTTCATTTCTATTGGTATTTTTTTAGTCCTAAAACTACTTCTCACACTCTCACATTCTCACTCTCTCAAAACTGATAATAAGGTTTCAACATCCAATACAAGACTGGCCCCGTGACCGCCACATACAACCAAAGCGGATAGACCCAACGTGCCATACGCTTGTGTTTCGCAAATTGATTGGTGCTTGCTCGTATATAAGTAAACAAGATAAACGGAAAAATGACGGCTGCTAAAACGATATGTGTCAGCAAAATGACCAAATAAATCGTTCGCCAACTGCCTGCTGCTACCTTCTCCCCTTCTTCCAACAGTCCATTCCCATCTAAGTCTCCGTATACCGTTGGATCATTTGTAAAATGGTAGCCAACATAAGACAATAGAAACAAAGCGGATAAGACAATCGCTAAGGTCATTGTTTTCTGATGCGCTACGAACTTTCGCTGTTTAATAAAAACCAAACCTACAATTAAAACAACCGCTGTCAATGCATTCAGTGTAGCATGGAAAGGCACTAAAAAATGAGTGTCCCAACCTTCAGGCAAATCTATACTCACGCGCCGCATCAATCCTACCAAAAGTAGTACAATAACAGTTACGATCCATGCCCCTATATTTAACTTTTTCGCTAATGTCGGCTTAGGAGGTTGTCGTAGAAGTTGTTCATTACTTGTCACCATTGCTCGTTCTAAATTTAGGTAGTTTATTTCTCTTCTTTACGCTTGAAAACCAATTCTGCATCTCGCATCAGGGGCATCACAAACATAGCAATGTGTTTTGCCATATCTCCCACTGCCTGCTCGTCTTTGGTATCGTAATAATTACGCACCACAGTTGATGTATCTGCCAATGCCAAATAGTCCCTTGATTGTCCTTTAAAGGCTTCCTCAAATGGATCGACGCCACGCACGAAATGCCACTCACTACTGATGCTATCTCTATCTATTCGCTCTAAATAGTTAGCAATTGCTAGACTATCGTACGATTGTACATGAGTTAGCAATGTCATCTTTTTCGAGTTTGCAAATTCGTGAAATAGCCCTTCCGATGCCTGAATAACTGGATCTGCTTCATCGAATGATTCCACTGTACCCATCACAGCATAACCACCTTCTAGATCCGCTTTTCTAATAACATTGCCGTTCTGATCGAGTAGCTGAAAATCTGGTAATGATACATTATATTTCAACTCATCCAACGCTCCTTTTCGCTCATTATAGCCCATCCGTAAATAGTACCAAGAACCCAATGGAAAGAAAACCAACATTAAACCCAACGCAGCAAACTGCACTACTTTCTTCATATTTTATCTCTTAGTTTGAGTTCAATAATAAGCTAAGCTTCCATGTCTTTCAAGTAACCTTAGTTATATCTCGCTCTTTCATTCTCTAAATCTTCTTTGAAAACAACCTTAAAAATCGAAGGTTGAAAAAAGGGAAGACAGACATCATCGTCCATCTTCCCTTTTACAATAGTGTGAGAAACCAATTTCGCTTAGTCTGAGTTCAATAATAAATTTACCCCGAAAGCTTTCGGGGTAAATTTAATTATTTCACGTTACTTAGCCTCTCAAATCGTATGTATCGTGAGGAATATACCCTTGTACGTCCACTGCGTCGTCAGCTTCTACCTCATTTTTCTCTTTGATTAATTCGCGTCGATCTTTCCAAGAGTTTCCTTCTTGAAAAAAGGCGATAATTGCCCAAATCAGAAGTGCTGTAGGCAATAATACACTTACTCGCAATCCTTTCACCTCATATCCCATGTGCATAAACTCATAGATGATGTAACGAGCTTTATAAATGGAAAGTACGACAATAATAAGTGCGGTCAGATAAGCTACCCAACTCAAGTCCTCTACTCCTGAAAAGATATGTCCTTTTCCCAACAATGAAAAAAATACTTCAATGAGGGTGACACCTAGTAAAATCCAAAAGCCTACAAATACCTGTTTTTTCGCTGCTTCGTATGATAGTCCCATAATAATTTATGATTGCTTGGCATATAGCCAATAAAATTGTCAAATGATTAATCGCTGTAGATGCTCTTCTAAAGTAGGTAGAATACTAAGAATACAAATACCCAAACTAAATCGACAAAGTGCCAATACAGTCCAATCTTCTCCACCATTTCATGTCCATTACGCCTTTCCACATACAAACCACTCGCCACATTCACAGTGATAATGATTAAGAAAATAACTCCTGACAGTACGTGAAATCCATGGAATCCTGTAATAAAGAAAAATAACGCCCCAAATGCTTTAGGTCCAAACTCTTGTATACCTCGCTCTCCCGCTTCTGTTTCATAGGCACGTTGTACCCATTCGCCGTCTTCTTTATGAATCAAATAAGTCTGCCCTTCACCAAAGGTTTCACGCTCTGCATCTGCTGCGTATACTTCGCCATGCTCATCTTCTAAATAAAATCCAGACTCAGTATGTGTTCCAAACGGATTCGTTCGGATACCCATATGCTCCGTCGCGATCAAGTTGTTCCACTCCCAAGCCTGACAACTCAAGAAGCCAATACCTCCAATAATGGTCAATACCATCCAAAATACAACACCGTTCTTATTTTCACGCTGCCCTTCCTGTACGGCTCGTACCATAGTAACAGAACTGACAATCAGTAAGAACGACATGAACGTCACGAAAATCAACGGCAGCCCATGCAATCCAAAAGGTGCTGTAGAAAAGACAAAATCAGGTACTGGCCAAGACGGCATACTGAATCGCAGCGCACCATAAGCAATCAAAAAACCAGCAAAAGTGAAGGCATCCGATAATAGGAAATACCACATCATCAACTTACCGTAGCTGGTCTTAAAGGGCTTTTCTTCACCACCGTCCCATCCTTGTTCGTACTCATGGTGTTCGTGAGGACGTTCTGGATTTAGTTCATCATTATCGACGACTGTTGTCTGTCTTGCTGTCGTTTCTCTTGCCATAATTTCTTTTTTACTACCACCCGATTGCGTCAGTCAGTAGGAATAGGCGTTTATTAAAATGCTCACTTTCTAGTTACATCAGGCATTCTACGCTCATTTCAAGTTGAATGACTCGAAAAATGAGGTGTTTCCAAAAATCACTGCAAAGTAAAAAATACTATCAAATATATCCAAAGAAAATCAACAAAGTGCCAGTAAGTTAGCGTCAAATCGAAGCGAAGCTTCCTGCTTTCCGTTACCTTATGTGGCAGCGCAAAAGCATGAATCAACGCAATTGTCAATACCGCCAATCCACCTAGTATGTGTGCTGCGTGTACTCCAGATATCACATATATGAACGAACCAGCGGGATTTCCCGTCAGCTCTACACCTATGCCCTCCAATGCTAACCAAGCTTGGTATTGCAAAGCTACGAACGCCATACCTAGCACAAATGTCACTACTAAGAGTGACCTATATAAAAGCGTATTCTTATTCTTAAAGTTCGTATAAGATAGGTGAAGCGTGATGCTACTCGCTACCAATACGATCGTATTGTACCAAAAGATATTCGGCAGTCTGAACTCCAACCAATTCCCTGCTGCTTGCCGTACGACATACGCACTCGTAAAAGCAGCAAACATCATCAATATACTTACACACGCAATGTATAAAGCAAACTTCTTGGATGGAATTTTACTTCTCGAACGCTCTTGTGCCATCATTACATCCATTTTTTCTATTGTTTAGAAGAACGGTCTTCCCGCTCTATATTTTATCAATCAAATATATAATCAAAACCAAAGGAATATACAAAAACGAGCTGAACATCAATCGCAATGCCGACTGTCGGTCGAATCGCTTGTAGAATTGCCAAGCGAAATAGGTGAACATTATACTGATGACAGCTACCAAAATAGCTGAAATCATTCCAGTACTGCCTATCCAAAATGGAACGAATGCTACTGGAATTAATAGCAATGCAAAAACGAACGCTTGTGTGCCTACACTGCTACTGATTGCTCCATCCTTTTGTGGTAGAAATTTGTACCCAGCTTTTTGATAATCAGAAAAGCCCAGCCAAGCAATTGACCAAAAGTGCGTATATTGCCACAGAAACTGAATCGCAAATAACGTCACTCCCAACATAGACACTCGACCTTCCGCAGCCACACAACCAATCAGTGTCGGCAATGCACCAGCTACCGCTCCTACTGTCACTGCTGCGGGACTCTCTCGCTTCATTGGCGTATACATAAATGCATAGCTAACTAGAGCTACTGTTCCTAACAAAGCAGTAGCTGGATTGAACAACGCTAATAGTGTAATACCTACCAGACTAATCAGACCTGCCATCAGTACCGCAGTGGAAATTTCCATTCGTCCAGCTGCCAACGGTCGATTAGCGGTGCGAGCCATCAACTTATCGTAGTCTCTTTCTAGCACCTCATTCAAGATGTTAGCGGCTGCTGTTACACAAAAACCTCCTACAGCTAAGATGACTACATTAAATAGTACAACGCCACTTGGAGCAGCTATCAGATAAGCCATTACAGACGAAAAAACAACGGTCAACGACAAACGTGTCTTGACTAACGCATTGGCATCTGCCCACCACTGTCGACTCTTACTAACGCTTGCTGTTGTTGAATTCAATGTTCTTAGTATAATGAAAGGCAGTAAAAGTTACCTTCTACTACCTTTCCAATTCATTAATATATCTCTGTCTGTCCAATCATTTAGTGAACAGCTTTTTTCTCTTCTTCTGTTAATGGTTCAATCTGAGAAACGAAATCTCTTCCATCCTCTCTTGTACCATAGTCATATGCCCAACGCTGCACGGTAGGAATATTTCCTTCCCAGTTACCGTGACCAGGATTGATTGGCGTTGTCCACTCTAATGTAGATGCTTTCCAAGGGTTCTTGTCTTTCACTTTCTTACCATACCAGATGCTATAGAAGAAGTTAATCACCATTAATATTTGGAAACCAAATGTGATGATCGCCGCTACAGTGATGAACTGATTCAAACCAGCAAATACTTCAAAGGTCTCATACCCGTCGAAACGTGCATAACGTCTCGGTACACCTGCTAGACCGATGTAGTGCATTGGCCAGAAAATAGCGTAAGCACCAATCAATGTTCCCCAGAAGTGAATCTTACCTAGTGTGTCATTCATGAAACGTCCATACATTTTCGGAAACCAATGATAGACTCCTGCATACATACCGAAGAATGCTGCAATACCCATTACAATATGGAAGTGAGCTACTACGAAGTACGTGTCATGTAACTGAATATCAATCGCTGAGTTTCCTAAAAACAATCCTGTTAAACCTCCTGAAATAAACATAGATACGAAACCAATCGCAAATAAACTTGCGGAGTTGAATCGAATGTTACCTCGATATAAAGTCGTAATCCAGTTGAATACCTTCACCGCAGATGGTACTGCAATAATCAACGTAAAGATCACGAAGAAGTTGGAGATGAACGGATTTACACCTGACATAAACATGTGGTGCGCCCATACTAGGAAAGACAAAAAGGCAATCGCTAGAATAGAGTAAACCATCGCTTTGTATCCAAAAATCGGTTTTCGAGCGTGTACGGAAAGTACTTCCGATACAATTCCCATCGCTGGCAGAATAATAATATATACCTCTGGGTGTCCTAAGAACCAGAACAAATGCTGATACAAAATTGGACTACCGCCTACATGCTCTAATGCTTGACCGTTAATGAATATCTCACTCAGGTAGAAACTTGTACCTAACCCTCTATCGAACATCAACAGTAGGAACGCAGAAACTAATACTGGGAATGACAACAGACCGATGATAGCCGTTACAAAGAACGCCCAAATCGTCAGCGGCATACGCCACATGCTCATTCCTTTCGTACGTAGGTTCAACACTGTTGTAATGTAGTTGATACCACCTAATAGGACTGACACAACAAAGAACACCAAACTCACTGTCCAGAGCGTCATACCTGCCCCCGATCCTATCGAGGCTTCGGGCAGTGCACTCAATGGAGGATAGGCTACCCAGCCCCCCGCAAATGGTCCTGTACTCAGAAAGAGAGAGTAGAACATGATGACACTGGATAGGAAGAAGAACCAGTAAGACAACATATTCAGTAGTGGTGACGCCATATCACGTGCTCCTAACTGCAACGGAATTAACAAGTTAGAGAAAGTTCCACTCAAACCTGCTGTCAATACAAAGAACACTAATATCGTTCCGTGCATCGTCACCAAAGCGTAGTAGAACTGTGGATCTAATGTTCCAATACCATCTGCGTTGACAGTAATCCATTTACCCAAGAATGGTTTTAGCCAAGAGATATTCTCTTCTGGAAATCCCAATTGCAGTCGGAAAACCAAAGACATCAACCCACCGACAATCGCCCAAAGCATTCCTGTAATCAGGAACTGGCGCGCAATGATCTTGTGATCTTGACTAAAGATGTATTTTGTAATGAAGTTCGACTGATACTTATCTCCATGATGATGCTCATGAAATTGATCGTCGTACCCTAAATCCTCTATCAACTTTTCTTCCTGTAGAGGTCTATTTGCTATAATATCAGCCATGTCTATCTATTATTAGTAGTTAGCTTATTTGTATTCAATTCTTAAACGTCTCCTTGTGTTCGTAACACTTTGAATTCTGTGCGTCTGTTACTAGCACGTCCTTCTTCTGTATCGTTGGTGTCTACGGGTCTTGCTGAGCCGTATCCTACCGCTCTCATTCGATCACCATCTACACCTTTATTAGTCAGGTAGTTATACACCGCTGTAGCTCGCCGTTGTGACAAATCTACGTTTCCGTCAGCAGTACCTGTATTATCAGTGTGACCTGCTAACTCGATACTCACATCGCCATACTTTTTCATAAATGAAAGCAAGTTCTCCAACTCATAGCTAGAATTAGCAGTCAACTGCGCCGAACCTGTCTCGAATGTCACATACTCCAATTGAACCGTTCGTAATGAATCAGCACTTGCGTTCAGTGCCGCTTCCGCAGCCTCATTAAATCCGATTCTTCTATCTTCTACTTCATAGTCTAATACTTTACCAATGTTTGGATCAGCATCTGTTCCGCGTACCTGTGATTTGTAGTAAGAATTTTGAGTGGCTAACCACTGACGGTATTCACTTTCCTCTACTACCTTCACAATTTTACGCATGGAGTAGTGACCTTTTCCACACAACTCAGCGCAGGCTAATTCATATTCAAAAGTCTCCCAACGCATTAACGTCGGATCATCTTGGTCAGGTAGATTGTATTCTGGTGTGTTCTTCAATCGCTCTCTGTACTCTTCCGTTGTTACCTCTGGCGTAAAAACAAAATACGTTGGAATGCCAGGAATTGCATCCATCTTCACACGGAATTGTGGTAAATAGAAGTTATGCAATACATCCTTCGCTGTAATCCGAACCCGAACAGGTGTACCTACTGGTAATACAATCTCATTGACCATAAAGTCATCCCAGTTCTTCTCGTCTGTCCAATCTTGCCCCAACGGATTATTAGCCAAATTGATTAAACGGAAGTTCTTTTCACCAATCAATCCATCTTCACCTGGATACCGTATTTCCCAAGCAAACTGATAGCCTGTCGCTTCGATCTCTAGATATTCATCTTCCGCACTTGGCACTAAAGCAGGGACGCCGTCGCGTGACATATCCGCCATAACTGTATTCCAAGCATCAAGTCCACCCACTACTAGAAACGTCATTACAACTGCTGGAATCAGCGTCCAGATCACCTCTAACTTATTGTCATGTGACAAATGATCAGATTTTCCACCTCGTACCCCACGATACTTGTAAGCAAAATAAAACAGTGCAATCTGTGTCAATACAAATACAATACCTGTAAAGAACAATGTAATGTTAAAGATGCGGTCAAGTACTGGCCCGTGAGCAGAAGCTGCTTCGTGTGGTCCGTAACCAAGCATATAGTTTTTGTAGTACAAAGCCGAACCAATGCAAGCAATCAAAAAGATCACTAGAAAGCCCAACATCCAAGTACCATTTCTTTTGTTTGTTGCATACTGCATATCCTCCTCTCCACGAAGGCGACCAGCTACCTCACTCAAGCGTGCAATCTGCACCGTGATGACACCGATCAGTGCAATAGAAGCGACAATAATTAATCCTATCATTTCTTTTAGCTATTGAGTTGTTTATATCGCCCGAAGGACAGTAATTAAGCTCTAAAATTTTATATAACTAACTGTCTATCAGAGGATAAACAGTAACTTTCAAAACTTTCAATTATTTCTATACAAAGATACATTAATAACAAGAGTTACACGTCAGTAGTTCTCCGGTAAAAAGTGTATTGCTTGCATTATTACGTATCTCTTACATTTTGGTTTTTCAGTTCGACTAACGGCTATTTAACTAGTGCGCTTCGTCGTATGGTGGCTCAATATGGTGTGTGATACTTTCCGCTAAGTAAGGATCATTTTTCGCTACCAATGGGGCTTTTGCTAAGTTCGTGAAGAACACGAATAGATACAGACTCAAGAATCCTAACATCGTTCCAATTTCCAACAATCCTGGATAGTGGAAACCTGCCATTGCACCACCTCCATGATCGCCTGCGTGTCCTGTTGGATCAGCTGCCATTGCACCTCCATGACCGTGTGCCAACACTTCATGTGCGGTATGCAGTACCCCTGGCTTAATCATCAAGAAGTAATCCAACCAGTGACCAAATATGATGATACCCGCTACTAGTGCCAATGTACCTGTTTTACGCTTCGTTGTATTTGGCATCAAAATCAAGAACGGAAGTACAAAGTTAATCCCTAAGTTCAAGAAGAATAAGGCTGGATATTCGTCACGTCGGGTTTGGAAGTAAACGGTTTCTTCCCCTACGTTTCCGTACCAAATCAACATATACTGAGAAAACCATAGATATGTCCAGAATACACTGAACGCAAACATATACTTCCCTAAATCGTGTAAGTGGCTATCGTTCAACTTCGCAAAATAACCTTGACCTCTTAAATAAATCATCAATAAGACTGTCACTGCCATCGTAGATACGAACCAACTCGCCCCTGCATACCAAGCAAATAGCGTGCTATACCAATGGGCATCAATCGACATGATCCACTGCCAAATTACAGCAGCACTTGTGAATCCTGCCACTGGCATAAATATAGCTGCCAAGATAGTCTGGCGCTTGTTTTGATCGTAGCTGCCTGCCGAATCTCTGTCCTCTTGAAGAGAGGAACTTCTAAACTGACGGGCAATCAAATACCACGTGCCTAGCAAAACGATAGAAGCTACTGTATACCATATTGGATTTAAAAAACTACTTTTTGCTTGTAATAGCTCATCTGTTGCGACAGAACCATCATCCGCCCAATGGTACAAATGGTGGAATCCACCCCATACACCAATGACTAAAGGCAACATCAAAGCCAATCCAACAATCATAAATTGCGCCTTGGCTTCCCAAACACGCTTGAAATACGTGTACCATCCTGCCCATGCAATTAAGAAAGCAGAAAGGATAAACATCGACATGAACGAAATACCTGTAAAAAATACGGTGTTGTGCAAGTAGTTACTCCAAAAACGAGTGTGTAACTCGTCATCTACAAAAAAAGTAATCGCCAAGCAAAGTACACCGAGCAGGATACCCCCTAAGAGAACCATTCTTGGCGTGGATTTGAATTCAAATGTGTTATTTGAATGCGTTAGCGTTGAATTCATAGTAAATTATTTATACTTCCAGTTGGAAGAAAAAGTCTCTTGTATTAAGTGTTTGTAAGAGTTATTAGCTCTATTTTTTGGTTCTAGTCGTATTAGGTCGTCTAGGCTCACCTGGAATCTGTGGTTGATCGACTGCATTAATCGTATTGATCGTAGAGTCAGTTGCCATTTCTCTGGAAGGTATCGGAACAGAAGTAGAAGGCACTGCTTGTCCTTCCCACTGTGCCAACGTTAACCCGTAATCATTTAACGTATTGGCATCGGCAGTATAGTCTGCTTCGTATTGCTTCGCCTGTAGACTGCGGATGTAGTGAATCACTTGCCAACGTTCCTCATAACTCATTTTCCCTTTATATGCACCCATTGCATTCTTGCCGTACATGATTGCATGATAATAGCGTCCTGGAGAAGAAAAAGCAACAGTACTATCTTCGACCATATTTGCAGGTGCCAATGGATATGCTCCTGAAGCATAAATACCGTCACCATTTTTTCCTTGCGAACCATGACAGATTGCGCAGAACAGGTCATATAGCTCTTTTCCTTTGGCCAGACCTGCTTCTGTAATCGGAAATGGATTCTTGGTAATTTCTGCAGTAGCTTCTGCGCGTCCTTCTTCGGAATCTTCGTAATGATAAGGCGCACTACCATTCATTGGTATGTAGACTGCATTTGGGGCATCTGTAACTTGACCTGCATATCCTCTAGCTATCGTACCTGGAACAGATCGCTTTGCTCTAGACGTGACATCTAGTGGCAACACACTTTCCTCATCCCATGTATTCAAACTGTAGTAATTGTGTGTGTTTGCTTCTACTGCTAAGGAATGAGCCATATCCGGCATATACTCCCGTCCAGTAGTATTCATTCCAGGTCCTTCACAGGCATACAGTAGAATGGTAAACAGCCCGATGAATAATACATTTTTCAATTGTTTCTTTGTCATCTTTTATAGTATAAACTTTAACAATACTCGATGAGTCCATTAAAGCTGTTTATAACAATTTACTTGACTTTGCTTTTATACTGGCAACACTTTTGTAATTACTTCAGAAGCACCTGTTCCTTTAAAAAAGCTGGTCATATCGTCTCTATCATCAGCAGTACTGTGATCAGCATCAAAAGCAATCACGAATTTATCGTCTGTAATTCGATCGTCTAATACTGGCGGCTGAATACCAGGACCTTGTCCGTTTACGATATAAAAAGAAACGACCATTCCGATAGCTGCAAATAAAACAGTCACCTCAAACGTGATTGGAATGAATGCTGGCACTGACCAATACGGCTTACCTCCAAAAATCATCGGCCAATCTCGGGTGAATACCCACGTCATGAATAAGAAAGCTGTCAGCGTTCCAATTAAACCATACACAAATCCTGCAATGTGTAATCGAGATTCTGCTAATCCCAACATTGGATCTAATCCGTGAACAGGGAAGGGTGTGTACACATCCCAAATATCTCGTTGATCTGCTTTGGCTTGTTTTACTGCTTTTAGCAATATTTCTTCGTCGTCATAGACGCCGTATAGAATTTCTTTGTTTGCTGTTGTTGCCATTCTGAAAGACTTTAGATATTAGATGCTAGACAATAGACGAATCTTAAAAGCATCCAATCCTATAATATATTTAACAAACCTACTTTATCACATGTCATTATGTTAGGATTAAGTAGATCGCTATTTTGTTTCTTAATTAATTATTAGTTACCTGAAATTACACCCGTGGTATTCGACTCATCCCCTCTCACTTCTACTGCTGGTGCGACACCTTCTTCCTTATGCACTTTCGCATTTGGACCAACATACTGATCTCCTGCACTTTTCAAAATACTTTTTACTTCCGCAATTGCAATCACTGGTGCAACACGAGCAAAGATCAAGAATAGGGTGAAGAACAAACCAATCGTTCCAATGAATAGACCAATCTCTACCCAAGTTGGGCTGTAGTAGCTCCAACTAGAAGGCAAATAATCACGTGCCAAAGTGGTCGCAATAATCACGAATCGCTCAAACCACATCCCAATATTGATAAAGATGGAAAGAACGAACGTCACCACTAGATTTCGACGCATTTTCCGTGACCAAAATATCTGTGGCGATAGTACATTACAGGACATCATACCAATGTACGACCAATAATAAGGTCCAAAAACACGATTGTAAAATGCCCATTGTTCTGGCAAGTAACCAGAATACCAAGCGATGAATAGCTCCGTCAAGTAAGCAACACCTACAATTGTACCTGTTACTAGAATGACTTTATTCATCGACTCAATGTGTCCTATTGTAATATAATCTTCTAACTTAAAGACTTTTCGCGCGACCAACATCAGAGTCAATACCATCGCAAACCCTGAGAAGATCGCTCCTGCTACGAAATACGGTGGAAAGATGGTTGTGTGCCAACCTGGAATCACAGACGTCGCAAAGTCAAAACTTACAATGGTGTGTACAGATAGTACCAAGGGTGTCGCCAAACCTGCTAAGACTAAAGACAAAGCTTCCCAACGCTGCCAATGCTTCGCTGAACCTGTCCATCCAAATGACAGAACACTATATATTTTCTTACGAATACCCTTTGCACGGTCACGTACAGTTGCGAAATCTGGAACCAAACCTGTATACCAAAATAATAGCGATACCGTCAAGTAAGTAGAAATTGCGAATACGTCCCACAATAGCGGCGAGTTAAAGTTCACCCAAAGTGGACCCCGTGTGTTTGGATATGGGAAGATAAAGAATGCCATCCAGATACGTCCCATGTGAATCAACGGGAACTGTCCTGCACAAACTACGGCAAAAATCGTCATCGCCTCTGCTGCTCGGTTTACTCCTGTTCGCCATTTCTGACGGAAGAGTAAAAGAATCGCCGAAATCAATGTTCCTGCGTGACCAATACCAACCCACCAAACGAAATTGGTAATGTCCCAACCCCAGTTGATTGTTCTATTCAAGTTCCAAGAACCAATACCGTAGTAAATCGTCCAACCCAAACAGAAAACATACAATGCCAAACCAGTCACAGCAACAATGAATCCAATCACCCATGCCACACCTGGTGCGCGCTCTGTCGGAGCTAGAATATCTTCTGTAATTTGATGATACGTTTTGCTGCCGTTAATTAGCGGCTCTCTTATCGGAGATACTGATGCGCTCATATCTTATTTATTTAGAGACTTTAGATACTAGACGATAGATACTAGACTTCTTCCTCAAGTTGCCTAATTCTGTTGCATTATTTCTAAAAACTCTCTTACTAATTTTCTTTAATTATATCCAATCAAAAGACTTTAAGATATTATCTAAATGTCGTTAGATGGTCTAATATCTAAAGTCTATCGTCTAACATCTTTTACCCATGATCTTCTTCACCATGACCATCTCCTCCATGAGAATGACCATGCTCTCCAGTGTAACGAACTTCCCATTCTGGCTTATTCACTACGCGGACTGCATAGCGAACAGAAGAGCGAACGTTCGTTTGTTCTAATACGGTATAATTCAAGTCAGACTCGAATTTCTTGTACACCTCTCCTTCTTTGTTGTTGCGGTCGCCAAATGTGATTGCACCTGTTGGGCAAGCCGTTTGACAAGCGGTACGTACATCAGAATCCTGTAAGCGACGCTGCTCGCGCTTCGCCGTTAGCTTACCTGCTTGGATGCGTTGTACACAGAAGCTACACTTTTCAATGACTCCTCTTGAACGAACAGTTACATCTGGATTCAAGACCATACGCGTCAAGTTGTCTGCACCGAACGGTAGTTCTTCACCGTTGATTTTTGGCTCATTACCTGGCCACATATCCGCAGTGGTGTAATCCAACCAGTTAAAGCGACGTACTTTGTATGGACAGTTATTCGCACAATAGCGCGTTCCGATACAACGGTTGTACGCCATTTGATTGAGTCCTTCTTCATTGTGCGGTGTAGCGGCTACTGGACACACGTTCTCACAAGGTGCATTGTCACAGTGCTGGCACATCATTGGCTGATAGACCACGTTTGGATTTTCAGCATCACCGTAGAAATAACGGTCGATACGCATCCATGCCATTTCGTGGTGGCGTCCTACTTCTTTCTTCCCAACTACTGGAATATTATTTTCTGCTTGACAAGCCACTGCACAAGTTCCACAACCGATACACGCATTCAAATCCACGTGTAGACCCCAATGATGCCCCTGACCGAAAACTTCTGTTTCGTAATCAGGATACAGCGAATAGTCGTTTAATTTTTGGTGATGCTTGCGTTCTTCCACCAGCCCCATGTAGTCCGCTGCCATTGGATCGGCACTACCATGATAGACATTTTCTTCTCCATCATGATCGTGTTCTTGACCATAGATGAAACTATTTAAGTCTTTTAGATTGGTACGACGAATGACTACGCGCTTGGTTAAGCTTCCTTGAAAACCTTTACGAATTGTAGTTGCCGCTTTTTCATCTAAGTAAATTTCCTCTCCATTATCGTCTCCTTCTAGACCAATTGAGCTATGATACTGAACACTAGCCAATGCTTCTTCTTTCGCTACTTTTCCACCATACTCTACCGTGGTATAGTATTGATAATTGCCGTTAGCATCTTTGTTGATCCACTTAGTAATGTCGTTTCCAACGCTCTTTCCAGATAAACCAACGATTTCACGACCGTATCCTAGATTGATTGCCATTGTGCCTGACTTCAATCCAAAAGTTTTGACTGCCGTACAAGCTGCATCTGCACCGTTTGCTGTTAGCTGAACGATGTCCGCTTCACCGTATAGTTCGTCATTGTTGATGTTATCGTAAGCAACAAAACTACGGTTGCCGTCCCATTCTACTGGCACTTGTAAGTAATTTCCCCAAGTACAGCGCGTCACTGGCTCAGGTAGCTCTTGCAGCCAAGGGTTATTCGCATATTGTCCGCCACCAATAGCAATACCTTCGTATAAGGCGACCTCTAAAGCTTCTCCTGCTACTGGCTTGTTGATTTTAGCGGCTGCTGCACTCACATTGCCACCAAAAGTAGCGGTGGAGGCTGGCGTATTTGCCATAACAACACCATCGTGTAGCGTATTGTCCCAAAAAGCTTGAAAGCGCTGGAAGTTGTTTTGCGCTGGAAAAGCAGTTTGCTGCCAAGTTTCCTTGACGTATTCATAGTAAGGTTGTTCTGCTGATCTGTCTAGGTTGCTACTGTTTGCCCAAACCAACAGTGATTCCTCTGCCTGACGGGTCTTGAACAACGGACGAATGGTTGGCTGAATTAAGCTCAACATACCACGCTTCGGTTCAGCATCACCCCAAGATTCTAAGTAGTGGTGAGCAGGCAATATCATATCGCACAACATCGACGTTTCATTCAAGGTCGTCGCACAAGATATTTTTAGCTTTGCTTTGGCTACGGCAGCGCGGAAAGCTTCTGCATCGGGACAATCGAATGCTGGATTTACATCGTCTAAGAAGATAACAGCCGATGCGTTGCCTCCTTTGATAAAGTTCTGTAGATCCGAATCCACACCTTGACGCTGCAAGGAAGCGTGTGTAAAGTCTAGCGTCTGACCGTAGTTGCCTAGCAGGTCATTGATCGCGTTGACCAATGTTTGCTCACCTACATTATTAGAACCAGCCACCACTAACGATCTTCCTCTACTATCAGCCAATTCTTTAGCTGCTGCTTCAATCTGACTCATTGCTGTTCCGTCCAATTTCGGAGCGGAAACTCGACTACCACCTGTGATCGCGGCTACTGCATTGTATAGATTCGCAATCGCTGCACCCTGCTCAGACGGCTTAATCATAATGCGCGAATCCGCATTCGAGCCTGTCAATGACATAAAGCTCTCAATCTGAATATGGCGAGACATTTCTGCCTTCTTCGGATCGTCTATTTTTCTATTCTTGATGTAGTCCGCAGCGTACTCAACTGGCGAAATCCATGTTCCCAGAAAGTCTGCACCAATACTGACCACTACATCTGCTTTGTCAAAATGATAATCAGGAATCACTCGTTCACCAAAATCAGCCTGATTGGCTTCTAGGATAGCTGAGCTAGAAATTGGGTCATATATAATGTGTCGAGCGTTGTAAGCTGACTTAAATTCTTCGATAGCGCGCTTTGCACTTGGACTAAGTACCGTATTGGAGATCAAATAAATCGTTCCACCACCTTGTAGTGCCTTTCGTACTTCTTCGTCTGCTGCTTCCCAAGTCAATGCATCGGCTTCTGCCTCTTGCATTTCGCCATCTTTGATACGCATTGGCTGGATAAACCGATTCGTATCGTATAAATCAAGGACACTTGCTTGTGCGCGTGCGTTTGTTCCACCTTGCGTGATTGGGGAAAGCGCATTCCCTTCTATTTTAATGGGTCGTCCTTCTCTGGTTTTCACCAATACAGAGCAGTAGTCACCACCTTTCACAAAAGAAGAAGCGTAATAATTAGCCACACCTGGAACGATGTCATCTGGCTTTACGACATAAGGCAAAGCACGACGAACAGGAATTTCGCAACTAGCTGCCAGCGTAGCAGCACCTAGTCCAAATCCTAAGTATTTCAAGAAGTCACGACGATTAGAAGAAGTATCTAGCACTTTTTCCTCAGCTAATTGCTCAACGATGGGCAATTCGACAAATTCTTTGCCAGACATTTTTGCTAAGTCGGATTCATTGTTGAGATGTTCTACCCCCAACCACGTATCTTGATTTAATTCTTTCATATTCAATATAGTACTATAGTGTGCTGCTTCTGAAGGCAACCGAATAGATTTGTTTGATTAATAGTGACACTTCTGGCAACCTAGACCACCTATGTCTTCTACTGTTACCCCTTCTCGATCACCATCCGCTAGTTCTGTGTGATAATTCTCGTAGGAGTCGTAATATTCATTGTCAAACTGTACTTGTGTCTGACGGTGACAGTTAATACACCATCCCATAGATAGTGGAGAGTGTTGATAGACCACTTCCATTTCTTGAATCTGCCCATGACACGTCTGGCACTCAATTTTACCGACAGCTACGTGCTGTGCGTGATTGAAGTAAACGTGGTCTGGCATATTGTGGATGCGTACCCACTGAATCTCTCCTTGCACTTCTGGCTTCAACTCTGTTGTCAATGAAGTGGCGATTTCTTCCCACTGCTCCTCTTGTATTTCATCTACTCGACCCAAGGCTTTTGGATTATCTGTATTAGCTTTGACATAAGAGTCACCAATCCATTTTTTGTAGATCGCTTCCACTTCGTCTTGGCTCAGTGTTTCATAATCGTCGATGTACTTATCTGTGTTTGGATCATAACCAATAGACGCGTAGATCTTTGTAATCTCTTGTGTACCGTATTTCGGACCAGCTTTAATGGCGCGGTGGCAATTCATACACGTATTCGTGCCTGGAATAACAGAATGCTTAGAGCGACGTGCGCCTGTGTGGCAGTACTGACACTCAATCTTGTGTGTCCCTGCGTGCAACTCATGTGAAAACTTGATCGGCTGCTCTGGCATGTAGTCTTGCTGTCGACCTAGCTCAATCGCATTGTTGACAGTTGTATAACCTGCTAAAACGACTAAAGCGAAGATGACAAATCCGATCACTCCCTTACTCGTCAATACGTCTACTAAAGTACGGCGGCGTGCATTGTCGTTTCCATCCTTTATTTCTGCTAAGTAATTTAGGTTGGAGATGATTCTTGCTAGAACTAATGCTAACAAAGCCAAAATCACGAATAAACCAATAAAAAGAGGTTTGTTAATACCAGTTGGCGCAGCTAACTCCGCAGGGTCTTCTTCATCAACTCCAGCAGCACGCGGAGGATAAGTACCATCGGCTACTCCGTTAATATAGGCTAGTAAGTTTTCTATGTCGCCATCTGTCAACTCTGGAAAACTGTTCATCACCACTGGCTTCCAATCTGCCCATAGTTGCAAAGCTCGTGGATGACCTTCAGAAATCATGCGCTGTGAATAGCGAATCCAAGTATAGAGTTCTTCTTTTGGATAATCCGCCCAACGCTCTTCTACTCCAGCCAACGCTGGACCAGTCGCATCGGTCTTCATGTTTTTAGCGTGACAGGTCGCACACTTCACTCCAAATATCTTGTCACCCAATGCTGGATCTCCAGCCGCATCTTGTGCTATCGCTATATTGCCTAAAAACAACAGCGCCGTTAAAAATACAATATGTAATTGTCTCATATCACAGCGTAAATTATATCTAATCATTAATTTTATAGATTCAAAAGGGTAAGTGCTTAATTTTGAATAAGTTATACTTTATACGTAGTTTGTCAACTGATTGTCACGCGCAAATGTAATAATAGTGGAACAGCAATTCATAATAGAGGTTATATTCTTGTTATTATTTAGATTTTGTCTAAATAATGTACGTGTGTATTTTGTCGAACGAAACAATAAACCTGATCTCTACTGCCTATACATTTTCCACAAATCAGCAAAATAATATTCTGAAATCATTCTCTAAATCTAAAGAAAAAATGGTTTCTAAGAAGTTTCAATAATTTTTGAAAGATACATTATTTTGAATATTTATACAAGTAATTTTCAGCTTTTTTGTGATTTGGACTAGCAAATAATTCCAATTATTTATTCGTATAAATATCATCCTCTACATTTTAAGCCATTCGTTTTCTATACTTTTGTTATTCAGCTTATCTATGCAAACAACGTGAAGAAAAAACGTAAAATCATTCAGCATTTATCGGAAGATACGATCAAACAGGTTGCTTTGGTTTGTTTGCAATCACATTATCGGTTTCGCCCTGGACTGATGCGGAGTGAGTTTGAGAAAAGCACCTATCTGGATGCTCGCTATGATGTAGAGTTTGGAGAAGACGTTATTGCTGATGTATTTATCGCTTATCCTGATCGAGATGGTGAATTGTTCACAGCTACGGTAGAAGCCACATCCCATCAAAAGAAAGAAGAGGTCTGCTATGACGTGCAAACAAAATTATTGCGGTGGGATGCAGCGGCGGTTTCAATTACCTTGGTCAGTTCCTTTATCCTGCTCTTGTACTGGTTGGGCGATTTTCAGTTGGATAGTTTACAGGGTCTTCTTTTGCTACTACTATTCATTCTACTGACGGGTATCGGCATTCTATTGTTCGAATGGATTTGTCGCACTTGGTTTACGGCACTGGATCGCTACCATTACATTTACGCTGTAGAGCAGTTCAAACGCTACTTTGCCGACGAACAGTGGATTGCCATTGGGACGGATGTTTTTTGGGATGAAACGGTAGGAGAGGAAGAAATTGTAGAGGGCTCAAATAGTCCCGAGTTTTTAGAACTCAAAGATCAGTGTATCAAGAACGGAATTGGGCTGATAGAGGTACAGGAAGATTTGACTCCCATTATTCTGATGACACCTGAACGCCGTTATGTCTCTACGTTTAAAAACCGACTTCCTGCGCTAAAAAACTATACGAAAAAGCGACTGAAACGGGCAATGGCAGCAACGCCAAAAGCAGTACGCTATCAATATTTACGAACGAAAAGGAGACTCCAGAGACTGAACGTTCGCAGTAAAAGTAGTGGAAAATTAGATCGCTTCAAACGTACTTATTACATACAAATGGTGATCTGTGCTATTCCTATTGCTATGTTGTCTGCGCTATACCTGCTAGACGCCGCAGAAAAACCATACGAGACCTTGCGAGATGATAGCGCACTCCTGCCTGCCAACAGTCCAAGTACGCCACTGGCTCTGATGGACAATGATATACGAGATTTGGATAGTATGGATCGTCTGCATGTTCAAGAATTCACTGACCTACGCTACGATTATCTTAGTTTGCCAGACGATCAACCAGATTATGTCTTGGAAAAACAAGAAGTGAAACGCAGACGCTTCTTTTTTAACACCGATGATTTTGAGCCAGAACGGATTGTTGAAGAGAATCCAGATGAATTGCTTCCTGTTTTCAACACGCAAGTTGGCTTCTTTTTTACTGATCAAGGTAGCATTCGGGATAGTGCAAGTTGTGACACCTATCTGCGGACAGATTCTGCTACTTATTTTGTGCAGCAAAGTATTTATCCGAATCGAGAAAGTGCTATGCTACAAGTCGATACCTTAGCTACTCGTGGCATCAATGCTCACCTGCTTCATGCGCGTTGTTTGCCTGTGAGTTTGGATGATTATATTGTCTTTTTGGGGGAACCGATGCGCAGTGAAGAGGCTGCTACTGCTCAGGCACTCAACTTTCGACAGCAATTGTTGCAGTTTGACTTTACCCTATTGGATTTTGGGGTGCGGGCTTATTATTTGGATACGCTTTTGGTGAGAAGAGGGAGAGAATGAGAGTGAGAGAGAGTGCGAGAGTTTCGAAAGTGCGAGAGTTTAGGGAGAATGAGAGTAGCGGAATGCCAATTAGATTGGGAAGACCTAGCAGAAGTGCGTGGCTTTATTCGCGTGTTTTTGAGGGTTCAGCTTTGAATAAGCTTACAACGTCTTTTTCTCTCGCACCAGGTTTTTCTCGTCCCAAAAGCTTTCGGGATACGCAAGCTAATACGAAATAATCCGCAAGGTATCCAGCTGTGCTCGCTGCTGCACAAACTGCCGAAGTTGCTCTTCTTGTTTGGTGTAGCTTTGTCGTTTATTCGCCCATTCGACTAACAATGTTGGAAATGCCTCTTCGTATACATCGAAGTTGGTAGCTTGCATTTCTGCAAAACTGAGTGCTTGGAGGTCTGGTAAAAATAGCTTGGCTTCACTTGCTAACTGTTTTAAAGGAATGCCTCGGTTGCTGATGCTATCTATTCGCGCTTTAATTTCAGCGATTTGTTGTTCTTCTGCAATTTGATTTTCGTAGTCCACTTGCAGCCGATTGGCAACCTGCTGCACCGACTGCAACTGTGTTTGCATTTGCGCTAGCGTCGATTTTTCTACATCACTATCTTGTATCACGCGTAAAAGGACTGGACTCCCCATTCGTTCTTCTAGTATTTCATTGTACATCAATAGAGAATCTTGGGTAACAGTGCGACCAATTAATTTAAGGACGACTAGATGCGCAGAATCTGCCTTTTCCATTTCATAACCCACCGAGTTGATTTCGCCTGAAAAATATTCTTTCACAAAAGCATTTACTTCTCGTTTTCGATCTAGGTCTTCGATGACGCGCATTAGGATAAAAGCACTCGGAACGATCATCAAAATACTAAAGCTGATGATGAGCCAATGTGTCCGAATCCGCTCTTGTGCGGTGGCATATTCTTTTTCTTCAAATTTAAGTAAGCGCACAATCAAGAAGGTTGCTAAGGCAACAAAAAAGGCATTGAAAAAAAACAGATAGAAAGAATTGAACATGATCTGCCACTGTCCAGTAGCGAGTCCAAACCCAGTCACGCATAAAGGTGGCATCAAAGCCGTAGCAATAGCAACGCCAGGTATCGCATTGGATTGATCTTTTCGACTACCTGAAATGATGCCAGCTACACCTCCAAAAAAAGCGACTAAAACATCAAGTGTGGTCGGTTTGGTTCGGCTGCTTATTTCAGGAGTAATATCCCCAAAAGGAGTGAGTGAAAAATAGATGAAGCTTGTCACCAAAGCAATTAAGATAGCGACGGCATATTGCTGTATAGAGACAATCAGCATATTGCGGTCATTGATGCCGACGGCTAACCCAACGCCTAAGATGGGTGACATTAACGGCGAAATTAACATCGCACCAATGATGACCGCTGAAGAGTTGAGGTCTAGTCCTAAGGAAGCAACCATGATAGAACAGATGAGCAGCCAGGCACTGTGTCCACGCATCTTTGTTCCTTTACGAATGGCAATAATTGTTCCCTCTCGATCAACACCAGATTCTACGTCAATAAAGTCGGCAAACCACTCGACAATGCCCTGCCAAAAATCCTTGAATACTTCAGATAGATTCCTATTCTTCTTAGGTTGGATTGGTTCCATAATGCGCTTCTATTCTTGACTTTGTGCGTACTACTTGAACACAACAATAATTAGGTATAAAAGTCGAAAACAGTCACAAAGAACATCTTTTTTGAATAGAAATGGTAGGATTTAGATAGAATGGTGAGTAGATTAGATTAGCGGATCTAATTTAGTCGTAGGAATGAACTTGGTCTGTTGAGAAGGTTTTTTACACATTCAGATAGTTCATCAAACTATCATATCGCTCCTGCAAGGTTTCTAAATAGTCACTTTCGTTGTAAGAGGCTTTAACGACGTAGTTGAAGCGATCGAACGTAGCGATGATGTTCTGGATGTACTGCGCGTTGATTTTCAAGGTCACTTCCAAACGAGTCGAATAGGCATCCGTGGTGATGAAAGCACTCAAAATACTAGACCCTTCTGATTCGATGATTCTAGCAATTTCGGATAGGGAATAGTCATTCTTTGTCATCTCTAACACCAGAATCGTTCCTGGCGAAACGAAAGAATCCATTCGTGCAAAATACTGCAATAGATCCTCCTGTGTTACCAGCCCAATGTACGTTCCATCGTAATCCACAACTGGCACAATCGTCAACTCATTTTGCGCCATCATCCGCATCACTTCATAAATATGGTCGTTGCTGCGCACAAAAGGTCGATGCAGCGACAACCGATATGAACCTACCGCTTCGCGTGCATCAAAGTCCAGGATATCGTCCTCAGAGATGAGTCCGAGCAGTTGCTCATTGTTGACAATAGGTAGATGACGAATGTAAAATTCTCCCATGACGCTTAGTGCTTCGTCGCCAGTGTCGGAAGTGCGGAGTGGAATGATGGTATCGGAAACCAAATTTTGTGCGATCATGGTAGTCTTGTGCTGTGTTGCGTTAGCTCGTTGTGGGTTATGAATGACTGTCTATCTACTAACGTTTATGATTGTCGATGTGTTGACTATTGGCTTGTTAAAGGAGTAGATAATCAAGCATAAATGCGATAAAGTTATGTTATCCATTGATCTTTTTCCAATAAATTACTTTGTCGTTTCCTTCTGTCCAAAAGTCTCGAAGTGTTGCCTCCTTTACGTAACCTAGTTTTTCGTAGAACGCGCGTGTTTGCTGAAAATCAGGTGCGCCCGACGTCTCGACAATCAAGAGTCGCTGTCCTGCCTTTTGTAGTCGCTCCTCTAGATAGCTCATCATTTGGCTACCAATCCCTCTCCCCTGTTGGTCTTCTCTTACACCAATCGCATACAGATTGAATGTACCTTCAGTCATTAGTTCTGGCGCACAATACGCAATAGACAATAGCTTTTCATCTTCTACCGCACTGAACCATAGGTGTCGCGTTTCTGGATTATTCAAATAGTCGGCAATCATGTCGTCCAACAGTTCGGCTGGAAAGAGTTCAACTTCGTGCAGTATTTCTTTCAGAGTTGGTACATCTTCGGCTTGAATTTCTTTTATTTCTATCATGGTAGGTTTGTTTTATTGATGATTTCCGAACTGGGTAACGAGAAAAAATGATCTACTACTATCGGTTTGCTTTGCGAACTTTGCGAAAAACTTAGCGTCTTTGCGGTTCATAAAATATAGGTGAGTGAGTTTAACCGCAAAGGCGCGGTAGAATGAGTAAGGAACGCAACGCGAGTAGTACGTAGCGAAGGCTGTGAGCCTACAAACAGATTACTGATTCTTGATAAGCCACTCTATCGTCTTACAATTCAAAACCGCTTATTTCGCTGAAAATACCAAGTCAAAATCGCACTCAACAAAATCGCAATACCAGATACATACAAAACGGCAATCGGCGAATCTTGAAACGGCAATTTAATATTCATACCATAAAAACTGGCGATAAAAGTCGGTACGCTCAACACAATCGTCACCAGCGTCAAGCGACGAACATCGACGTTCAAGTTATTGGAAATAATCGAACTGTACGCATCCATCGTGCCGTTTAGGATATTGGTGTAGACGTTTGCCATATCCAATGCCTGACTGTTGTCAATAATGATGTCCTCAAACAGATCGGTCAGTTCTTCATCTTGCTGGATACGTAAAAAATTAGTGCGCTTGATCTTCATTTTAAGTAGCTCGTTTGCGCTCAAAGAACTCACAAAAAAGACCAGACTCTTTTCCAGACTCAACAACGCCTTCAACTCTTTATTTCGACTGGAACTATACAACTCTTTTTCGATCATGTTGCGCTGCATGTTCAGCAATTTCAAACAAGTCAAGTAGCCGTAAACCGTCTGCTCAAACAGTTGTAACACAAATCGCTGATGATGTGATGGATTAAAATTTTTGACGCGCCCATCTATAAATCGCTGTAAGACAGAGCTTTTTTGCGAGGAAATCGTAATAATATTGTCTGCTGTCAGAATAATACCAATAGGAATGGTAATAAACAGTGCATCGTTGTCAGTAATGTTTTTGTTTTCGATCGGCGTATTCAACACGATCAATCGGACATCGTCTTCCCGTTCATAACGAGAGCGTTCGTCGACGTCCAATGAATCGGTAAGAAAGTCCAACGGCATATCAAATTGCTGAGCAACTTCTTCCAATTCTTCTTGTGAAAAAGGGGGAGCGATATTGACCCAACATCCACTGGTGAGCTGCTCTGTTTCTTGCAATTGCCGATCTTGACGGTTGTAGTATCGAATCATAAGCGGCACAGTTTTGATGGTGTTCGATGCCCTTTTTCCTGTGGCGCAAACTTACAATTTATTGGCTGTTAGCGCAAGTAGTAACTATTTATACCGTTTTGAGTGGTCAGAGCTTCACTTTAGGTACTGTGGAATAATTAAACCGACCTGTTTTGATTTTTTCGTAAATCCCATGCGCTTGCAAAGTAAGACTTACGCGAAAATCGTCCCAATAGCTACTGGGACTAAACAGGTCTATTGCACTCCAACTGATTGAAGCTCCGACCACTCATCGTTATATTTTTTCCGCTAAGTCCAAAAAGAACGCATACTCTAAAGCGGTCTCTTTGAAACGTCGAAAACGTCCTGACTGCCCGCCATGCCCAGCATCCATGTTGATGTGAAATAGAATCGGTTCGTTGCCAGTGTTGTGGTCGCGCAATTTTGCTACCCATTTCGCTGGCTCCCAATATTGGACTTGACTATCGTGAAATCCAGTGGTGACAAGCATCGCTGGGTAATCTCGGTCTTCAATATTGTCGTAAGGCGAGTAAGACAACATGTAATCGTAGTACTCTTTGTTGTTCGGGTTGCCCCATTCGTCATACTCGAAAGTCGTCAGTGGAATACTTTCATCCAGCATTGTTGTCACGACGTCCACGAAGGGAACCGCTGCTACGATACCTTTCCACAAATCAGGACGTAAATTGATAATTGCACCCATCAGTAAACCACCTGCGCTGCCGCCCATGGCAAATAGTTTTTCTGGATTCGTGTAGTTTTCTTGGATCAAAAAGTCGCCACAATCAACGAAGTCGTAGAAGGTATTTTTCTTTTTGAGCAACTTCCCATTTTCGTACCAAGCGCGTCCCATCTCTTCACCACCTCGAATGTGCGCAATCGCATACGCGAATCCTCGATCCAATAAACTCAAACGAGCAGACGAAAAGAACGGTTCCATGCTGTGTCCGTATGAGCCGTAAGCGTACAACAACAGAGGTTGCTTACCATCTTTTTGGAAGCCTTTTTTGTAGACTAAAGAAATCGGAATACGTTCGCCGTCGCGAGCAGTGGCGTATAGGCGTTCGGACTGATAGTCGTCAGGGCTAAATTCGCCGATCACTTCTTGCTGCTTGAGCAATTCGCGTTCGCGCGTTTTCATGTTGTAGTTGAAGGTCGACATGGGTGTGGTCATCGACGTGTAGGCAAAGCGTAGAATATCGGTATCAAACTCTACATTGGTTGTTGTTTGTGCCACGAATGCGTCTTCCTCGAATTGCACGTAATGCTCCTCCCCTTCCCAGGGTCGAATCCGCAGCTGCGTAATGCCTTGATGTCGTTCACTCAAGACTAGATAGTCGTTGAAAATGTCGATGCCTGCTAGTAACACTTCGCTGCGGTGTGGAATGAGTTCTTCCCAATTGGACTTGTCCGTCGCATTTTCAGGCGTCCGCATCAGACGGAAATTTTTGGCTTCCCAATTGGTCAAAATATAAAAATAATCGCCGTGATGTGCCACTCCATATTCTAGATCGCGCTCACGTGGCTGAATGACTTTGAACTCACTTTCTGGCTCATCCGCATTCAAAACACGATACTCTTGCGAGATGGTTTGATACGAACCAATAATGACGTATTTATCGGATTTGCTTTTGTAAGCATAGCAAAGAAAGGTATTGTCTTCTTCGTGCCAAACTTCCACATCATCTTCTATTGGCGTTCCCAAAACGTGTCGAAAAACCTTATACGATCGAAGCGTTTCTGGATCTTTCACCGTGTAAAAGACCGTCCTATTGTCGTTTGCCCAAACAGCACTACCAGTTGTATTCTGGAGAATATCATCTAGCAATTCGCCAGTTTCTAAGTCTTTGATTCGAATATTGTAAATCCGTCGGCTCAAAGTATCTTCCCCATATGCCAAAAACTTATTGTTGGGACTGACAGCTTGACCACTGATGTTGTAGTAATCGTGATCTTTAGCTAAGTCATTGACGTTCAGTAGGATTTCTTCGGCTGCTTCCAGACTGCCTAGTTTTCGACTGTGGATTGGGTATTCCGTTCCCTTTTCGTAGCGCGTCAGGTAGTAGTATTCATTGTAGAAGTAAGGGACAGAGGTGTCTTCTTCTTTAATACGCGCTTTCATTTCATGGAATAGTTCCTCTTGGAACTTGTTCAAGTGAGCCGTTTTTGCTTTAGTGTACGCGTTTTCGCCGTTTAGATGCTCAATCACTTCTGGTGCATCTTTCTCGCGCATCCAATAATAGGGGTCAATTCGGGTTTCACCATGTGCCGTGAGTTCGTGAGGTTCTTTTTTTGGATTTGGAGGTGTCGTATGTCGTTGTGTCATAAAATCTGGTTAGTTTAATTTTCACCATTGTAACAACTCAAACTGATCTGCGATGTACATTTGTATTTATTTTTGAAATATTCATGAAAAAACTAAGCTTAAAAGAACTCAATCGCGTCGACACCACCACCTTCAAAGCGCAACCCAAAGCGCCATTCGTCCTCGTTCTCGACAACATCCGTTCCGCACACAATGTCGGTGCAGCTTTCCGCACGGCAGATGCGTTTGGAATCGAAAAAGTAGTTTTGTGTGGTATTACGGCACAACCACCGCATCGAGAAATTTTGAAAACGGCAATCGGGGCGACGGACTCTATGGAGTGGTCGTATGAACAGGAGATTGCAACGGCTTTGGAGCAACTGAAAGCAGAAAACTACCAGATCGTAGGTGTAGAACAAACGACGGAAAGCGTTTCTTTAGAACAGGTACAAATTAATTCAGAAGCACGTTATGCATTGGTGTTGGGAAATGAAGTGAGTGGCGTCTCCGAAGCTGCTTTGCCATTATTGGATCAGGCAGTAGAAGTACCTCAATTTGGGACGAAGCATTCGCTGAATGTGTCGGTTTGTTTGGGTATTGTGTTGTGGGAATATTTTCGGCAATGGAGGTTTTAGATTTGAGATCGCTTCGCTTCTAGATGTGATCCCGAAAGCTTTTGGGATGAGACCATTTTAGCGGGAAGCGCAACTTTTAAGAGAGCAGCTAAACTTTATCTGTCTTTTTTGAAAGGCTTCCCGAAAGCTATCGGGATCGCTCGTACCTCGCGCGCTTACCAATCCTAGAAATCGAAGCCTGCCGTCAATAAAAACACCAGCTTAAACTCGCTCGTCAAACTACTCAACTGTAAACCAATAGGCGCAATCGGTGTCGCCCACGTATAGCCCAAACCAACACCGCCTTGCCATGCGCCTGACACCAGATCTCCCATAGTCGCGCTCAAATTTGATAGCCCATAGCGGAGATAAAAGTGATGATCGGTAGCCACATCGTAGCGAATACTGGCTTCCAACATCGCGCCGTTTTGCCCTTGATGGCGCATGGGTAAAAAACCTAGTTGAGGTAGGAAATTTTCACGTTGGTGTGCAATGAGTCCGCCTTGAAAAAAAGTGTATTGAGGGGCGATGCTGTCTGTACTCATGCCTAATCGTCCTTGTAGACTAAGGTGTGTACGAGGACTTAATGGTAGAACTTGAACGTGGCTAGCACTTAACCAAAACGGATTCAAGCCATCGTCGTAAGTGGTGAAATTGTCAGTGATGGCTTTGGCAGTGAGTTGCGTGAAGAAACCACGTTTGGGAAACAACGATTGATCCAAATAGTCCGCTTTATAGGTCACAAAGTAGTTCCATAAATCCGTACCGAAGCCTTGCAACACATCGCGTCGTGCATTGTCGGAGACACCGAACCACTGGCTTTCTACACCAAATTGAAGCTCCATACTTTGGTTAATGTTGAAGCGTGCACCTGCTCTGGTTTGTAGCTGAATAAGACGATTACTTTCAAAATCGCTTTCATTTTCGTACGTAAAATACTCTTCCCCCAATAGTCGAGTTTCGAGATGTGGCGTCAATCGGCTAAAGGCGTTAGTAGTGTAAGAAAGTTCAGCGTAAGGGTTGCGGTCTAGTCGAAATTCCATTTCCAATATAGAACCTGCGCCCAACCAATCCGTCGCGCGAGGATGAATCAAAATCCCTGCCCCAAAATCGCTGTCGTAATTCAAGCCGACTTTCAAAAGTTCATTATCGCGTTCGTCTATCTGAAGGGTGAGTGTTGCGTTGTTTTCATCGGAAGGCAACTCATAATACACCCGATCCACCCGTCCGCTGGCTTGCAATCTGCGAACGGCTGCTTGTATTTCTTCTAGTGTGGAGCAATCATTATTTAAGCCTAAATCGGCTAAAAAGAGTTCATCGCTTAGATGCTGATTGCCTTCTACTTTTAGTGTTTGTATATCAAATTCTTTGGGTATCTCGATTGATTTTGATCTAGTCAAATCGTTCGGTTCTGGCATTGCGAAGCCATAAGATTCTAATCTACGAAGGCTAATTAAGGTATCGTGCATCGCTTTGGCAGCCGCATAGCCACGTTCAATAAATGCATCAGCTAAGTCGAAGTCGGCTGCCGAAAGTCCACTCACATCCACTTCTATACAAATGTCACAATCGCCTTCGTAGATGGAGCGGGCATTTTGCATGACCACATCGTAAGTTTTGCTCAAAATACCTGACAAGCCTTTTCCGCTTGTTGAGTTATTGTGATCTACCAAAGTCACGCCCAACACAATATCTGCTCCTTTTTCGCGCATCTCATTGACTGGGAAGTTGTTCAATACGCCACCATCAACTAGCAGATAGTCATCAATTTTGACTGGTTGAAACAGCCCTGGAATCGCCATGGTTGCGAGTAGCGCATTCGCCAAATAGCCTTTATCTAAAACGATGGGTTCACCACTTTTCAGATCGACCGCCATACAGTAGAATGGCAGTTGCAGATTCTCAAAGTCATCAATGCTGCGAACGGGAGAACACACCTCTTGTAGAAGCTGATAAATATTGATGCCATCGACTAGCGCGTCCGCCAAACGAATGGTATTGTCTTCTCGCCGTAGCGTCATCAGGTAGCGATCTTGTTCATCTTTTAGAGCTAAAGGGGCTTCTGCTCGTTCAAATTCATTGCTCAATAAATAATCCCAATCTTGATCGCGGGCTATGGCTTGCAATTCCTCTACATTATAGCCCATCGCATAGAATCCGCCAACGATGCCACCCATACTCGTTCCACCTACACGATCCACTTGCACGCCTATTTCTTCTAAGTATTGAATGACGCCAATATGTGCCATTCCCCATGCGCCACCGCCACTTAGCACTAAACCTATCTCAGAGGTATCTGCTTGACTATGAGCGACTTGAATGGAAGTGGAAAGCAATACGAATAGGAAGAGTGTTCTCACGTTTTATAATTTTTGGGTTCAAAGAACTTATGCGTTTGAAACATATTAGGGCATATAAGAGCATATTAGTTGTGTAATATCGGAGACTTCTCTAAATACGAATTAATCTTCTATAAAAAGCTATACAAAGTAGTGGTTATTCACAAAACTTATTCATGTCGTTCGAAAGCACTAAAAATAAGCATCCTATTTCATGAAAAGATTATTGTGAATAAGGTCTAGTAAATAGTATCAAATGAATATTCGCGTGTTCTATTGAAAACTATACATTTTTACAAAAAAGTTTTTCTCTTTGAAACTATCTATGACGCAGCTACATCCTTTGGACAGTTGATTTAAACGATAGTATTATTCATAGAAAAAATTTAAAA
>CAYLPW010000007.1:0-3704 GCA_964385665.1 uncultured Saprospiraceae bacterium | reverse complement strand
CATCTACTATCTAAACAAGACGCGCGGAATGACGAACACCTATGGATCTACAACATTACAGTACACATCTGATTAGTAAAATCAATCATGGCGATGAGCAAGCGCTGAATGAGTTGTTTGGACTTTGGTACGAGAAAGTCTACAACATCGCTTGGAAGTATTTTGGGGAAGAAAATGCGGCGATGGATGTTTGCCAACAATCGTTTGTGACGGTGCATCGCAAGTTGAGTAGTCTGGAAGATGCAGCGAAGTTTAAGTTTTGGTTGTACCGAACAGTAGTGAATCACTGCCACATGGAAAGCCGAAAACGCAAGTCACGCGCGAACTTAAAGGACAAAATTACCCAGTTTCGGGTAACGGCTCGACAGGAGCGACCCGACGAAATTTATCATCGCAATGAACGTTCCAAAATGGTTTTAGATGCGTTACAGAAAATACCAGAAGAGCAACGTACTGTCATCATCATGAAGGAATATGAGGAGTTGACGTTTCGAGAGATTGCAGAAACGCTAGGAATTTCAGAAGGAACAGCGAAGTCTAGATTGTACTATGGGCTAAAAAATTTACGTAAAGTATTAACCCGCGCCAATATCACAAAAGAATATAATTATGAATGAGCAACTGATAGATTACCTCTATGGCGAACTGTCAGCGGAGGAGCGACAGGCATTTGAGGCGGAATTGAAACAGGATAAAGCCTTGCAAGAAGAGCTAAGGGAGTTGACCTCCACTCGTGCGATGCTACGTCACGTCGATTATCAATTACCCAAATCAACGGTGGTAGAGTTAAAAACAACACCGCACATCACGGCACGACAAATCAAGTGGTTGAGCATGGCAGCAGCGATAGCTTTGCTTTTATTGGTGGGCAAACCCAAGTTAGATATTGGAAAGCAAGGTGTCAGTTTAGCGTTTGGGACACCGCCGACTCCGCAATTACCATCTATTGCCGCTAACTCAGCTGACTTAACGACAGATGACTATGTAGCGATTACTCGTGAACTCGTCGCGCAAGATCAACAACGAGTCGACAAGCGTCTGGATTCTTTGCAGCAACTCTTGAGTGGCAACTCAAATATAGACGCAGAGTGGTTAGAGGATGCCATTAATCAGAAGTTGGCAGGCTACAAATATCAGCAAAACCGACAAGTCGTACGTGCCGTAGACAATAAGTATGAGCAAAATATGCCACGCATCGTCTCCAATATGCAAGATATGCAACTGGAACAGCGTCGGGAAGTTCGTCGACTACTGAATCAACTTTGGCAGCAAGTACAGCGACAGCGCGAGTCGGATTTGCAAGCGATAGAGGAGATGATTTTGGATTTGCAGCGACAGCAAATGAATGCGCAACTGGTGGATGGTCAGGAGTAGTTTTTAAAACACATAGGCTTGTAGTAGTGAAACTGCAAAGCAGGATATATTTTTTGAAACACATAGGAGCATAGAACACATAGTTTTCAGATTGACTGAAGACCAATAGTTCTTTTCTTATATATCGACAACTAAATATGATAAAAAATTATACACAATTAATAGCAAATAAATTTCAAAAACATACCATGAAACAGCTGATAATTTTAACAATAGCGGTACTAATAAGTACGGGTCTATCCGCACAATCGGACGCCGACCGAATGGCAAAAGATATTGAAATTGCCGAGAACATTTTAATGAAGCTCACGCAGCAGGAACTGCAAGATGATGCTTGGAACGACGATGTGGAAGGCAAATACATTGACGACTACGGCATTGTTTTCACGATTCGGACGATGACAGAAGCGTATGCGTTTGGATTCGGTCGCGGCGAGGTATACATTCGAGGTGGTCGTGTCGGTATGAACGGAACGCGTCGCTCTAATTACATTTTGGAAAAAGATGAGGTAGAAGATGAGCAGTATGACCGACAAGACATCATTCAGAAAACGGCTGAACGCTTTTTGACGGACTATGCTTTTTTGATTCGTCAACTACAGCCCGATGAAAAGATTTTGCTCAATTTCGTTGATGATTGGGAGGAAGCAGCCGTTATCAATCCATTTCCTAACAATAGACGCTCGAAGAGCCGAACAGCGACTTTGACTGCTGAGGTTCAGTACGAATATGTACAAGACCTGAAAGCGAGAAAATTAACCGAAGAGCAATTTTTGGATAAAGTACGCTTTTCTGAAAATGCCAAAGAAGAAGCACGTGATCCAGATGTGGAGATGTTGCTGACTATCTTGAACCGCTTGTACGATGAGGATTTAAGTGAAACCTTTGTGATCTACGACAATGGTCAATATAATACGATTCGTGGTTTAGGTACTATTGTCGATCTACATGTACATTCGGCAGGCGAAGAACACAACCGATGGGAAGTGAGAGGGGATTGGAGAGGTTTTGATGTGAACAATAATGATGAAGATTGTGACTGTCCAGATGAAAAAGAGCAACGAAAAGAGCAGGAGAAGGAATTTTCTAAAAACTTTGACCCCTTTATTGAAAGTTTCAAAGAGAACATTATTGAATATGGGCAGACCGTCGAGTCGCTAGAGGAAGGCGAAGTCTTGATGTTTCATCTTCATTTTAATCAAGGTGTCGAGGATAAAGTGATTGATGTGACTGTTAATCAAGAGACCTTGACGAACTATTCAACGGGCAGCCTCAATATGGAAAAAGCCATGGCACAAATCAAGGTGAAAGAAGGGAAGCAGAGGAACTAAAGTCTCTTAAACTTCTTTTCATAGTACTATTTAATCTCATGCTGTCTTCGGACGGTGTGAGATTTCTTTAGACTAGAACATTTTCGTCATCATAACTAGAATAGCTCAAAATTCGACCAAGAAGTTATCCTTGTTTCTTTGTGATAAAAATTGGAATCTCCACCATAAATAAGTTGTTTGCTCACTGGTCGTTCTATCAACTCACTTATTCTATCTAGATGAGTTAGCATCTTTGAATTGAATGTTCGATTCGCCTTGATTTCCGTCAACCGTACTTCGTTTGCTCCATCGGTTAACAAATCAAGCTCTACTTGATTACTATCTCGGTAAAAATAGTATCGAGCTGTTTGTCCCAGATGATGACTTCTTTTGAAATGTTCAGCGATGACCAAATTTTCGAATAACGCTCCTTTCTGGTAGTAATTCATCACATCTTGTTCAGATCGCATACTTAATAAATAGCAAAGCAATCCAGTATCATAGAAATACAACTTAGGCATTTTTGTAACTCGTTTTCCAAAATTTTTAAAATATGGAGACAGGCGAAACACTAGATAGCTTTGTTCTAGAATAGAAAACCAGTTTTGAATGGTAGGTACACTAACACCTACGGCACTAGCGATTTTAGAATAATTAAGTAGTTGTCCGGCGTAAGTTGCACAAATCTGTAAAAACCGTTGGAAGGTATTTAAATTACTAGCAGAAATTAACCCACTCACATCCCTTTCTATATAACTGGCTACGTAACTAGGGTAAAAAAGCCGCGCTGGAACGCCTGTATCAAATTGGGCAGGATAAAAGCCTTTAAAAATGGACTCCTCGTAAGTAGGAATAGTTATACCTGCTTGTCGCAACTCGCTAATGTCCAAAGGAAACAGTCTGGTAATACCTACTCTTCCTGCTAGAGACTTCATAATGCTTTTTCGGACGAGAAAATTTTGGGAACTTAGGAACGGTGAAATAATAAGTTCCCGATTTAGAGCGAAGTTATTTTTGGTT
>CAYLPW010000006.1:0-49056 GCA_964385665.1 uncultured Saprospiraceae bacterium | reverse complement strand
AGCAAAGGTATCAATCTGATTAGTCGTTTTTTTTATGATTGAAAGTTTAGAACATACACAAAATCAAAACTGATGTGCTTGATGAGGTTCAAAAAAGTCAGGGTTTTAACTCAACGTAAAACCCTGGCTTAAGAAGCTGTTGGATTATTTCACTTAGCTTTCGCCACCCTCGTCACCATCCTCTTTATTGATCTTCTCATGTAGCAGATCAGGATAGTACTTCTGCATCCATTGAAGCGCAATGGTACTTTCAGTTATATACTTTAAGTAGAAGTTGATCGGAACGCCACTTTCTCCTTTATTCGCACGTTCGATAAAATCATCCAATGCAGTCATTAAGGAATTCATGTCGATGACCTTATTATCTTTATTCTGAACTTCCGCTACGGCATCCACTGCACTTTTGATATAGTTGGTATCCATTGCTTTAATGGATTGACTTTTTCTTGCTTGAGCAGCTTGAGAAGACATAGATGCCATACCATTGTTACTCGCATCTTGCATGGCTGCCAACTGCTCCATGTGCTCCTTAGGACCGCCTTGAAGCTTTTTGACTGTAGTGGTAACCGCATTCGACTTAATAGACGGAATCAATCCCATGGTGATGACATTGCAATGGGACTGTATGCTAGATGTACTCATCAGGTGTTTGACACTAGTTGCTGTCTCCGCATCCATACCAGAAGAGCCTTCTATACTCGCTAAAAACAAACTGCGCTCAATACTAGCACTCGCTTGAACGGCGGCAGAGCGAGCCGATTGGTAGCTTTGTGTTTCTTCTACCTGCTCAAAATGAACAAATCCGACGAAGCTAGATCCATACGTTGCCCCCACTAGCACTGGCATTCCTTTCTTCTCGGCGTCCACTGAGATTTTAGTATCTACTTTCTTAAGCATCTTTGCAGGATCATTTGGGCCATCCCAATCTTTTCCGCTATACATGACGTAGTTTTCAATGGCTGAATCCACGTCTAGCTGTAAGGGTGCGAAAACCTGTGCTTGCTTGTGTGTACAATTGATGAGAATCACTACAGTACCGACTAGCTTTCTGTTGTTACGAGCACTGTTGACTGCCTCGTGAGCCGATGCGCCTGCGGATACGCCAGCAGAACCTCCGAGAAAAGAAGAAACTTTCATGCCCACATAGGTCGAAATAGAACGGGCAGTAGAACTATCTGAATCTTCGTTGTCTTCGTACCGAAAGTACTGCACATCCATGTTCATACTGTCCGAACTCAATGGCAATTGCTTCAATTGAGATGCCGTGAAGTCGATAGGACTTTGAATCGCAGAACTAATTTGTTTCTGTCCCTGCTCATCTTTAAGCTTAGCAATCGATTTTTCAGACTGGATGACCGCTTTGCTCAACTCTCCTGTTGTCTTGACGATCTCTGCCATGATCTCCTTGATGTTGTCGTTGACATCTTGTAGCTCATCAGGACTGATCCCCAAGCTTATCAACTCTCGCTCCGTCATATCCAAACTGAGCTTCTGGCGGAGCAGCGCATTGACTTTGTTGCGGGCAGAATCAACGGGCTTTTGTAGTTCAGCAATATCTTCTAGCTCCTTTATTTTGGTTGGCTGTACGACCATACCCAGTACTAAACTGGGATCATACGGAATCGTGGATGTAGGCATTTTTATAGTGGATTTTGTGTATTAAAATTGTTGATCGCGGTAGGGTTACGGATACACTACGACTTGCTCTTTCCCAGTATCTTAGTGTACACATCTCGAATGGATGTCCAGAGCGTCAAGGAGTCTTTTCGATTCGCTGCAATCAAGTTCGTTTCACTCTGCGCCATACTATTCCAATGCTTGACAATCTCGTTGTTGAGTTTGGCGAAAGCTGTACTTAGGTCGGTATTGGCTTTCTGTAAGGCTCGACCATAGTCATCCATTGCTTTAGCGATTTTGTCGGCGAAGCTGAAGTTAGATTGATGCACCAATATCTCTAGCAGCAAAGCGGAAGAGCGCGTATCCATCGGATCGTTCTCTTCGGTGTAGGCCGTATAGATCGTTTTCTTATAGATGGCTTCTGCGTTTTCCTTCGCTTCCTTATAATCTTGCACGGCTAGATCCCAATTGACACGAGCGGAAGCCAGATTAGCTCCTACTTGAATGCTTTGCAGGATGAAGTCTGTTTTATTTTTGTGGCTACCTCTCTCAAAAATGTACTTAGCTTTCAACAGATCTTCCATAGAGTTGGGCATCTGTTGCTCTATCTCTTTGAAAATAGGAATGTAGCTTTCTAGCTCTCGGATGGGCTGAGTGTCGGCATTCTCGTCCTTAATTTTGAAGGTTTCTTCAAACATTTCGAGCAGTCCAGGAATCCTAGGCTCACTTTCTTTAGGCCCTAGTTCTTCCAATATGCGATTGATCACACGGTCTGCTTCCATAATCATAGAATCGGCCAGCTTGGAATGCACAAATTCTATTTCGTCGAAGTCTAGTTTTGGCATGACGGGCATCTCTTTTGAAAAATGCCGAATCTTTAAGTCATCGGTATTGCCGTCGACAACTTTCAAGTAGTCCTCTCTTGCATCTAGTTCTGACTGAGAACTAGCTGTGTCTGATTTTGATCGTTTAGCCATGAATAGTTAGTTTTTGTTAGTGAATAAAGAGATTGTAGAAGAGCAACCACTTGATAGTAGCGTTTTCTTACTGTTTGATCTTTACTAGAATTGTGTTAATAGGATGGGTGTATGCTTTAGCTATATTAAAAGGAGTGTTTGACTGAAAAAGTCAAGCATCTATCTATGCGGGTTCCCAAAGATTGGTGGCATCATTCCACTTAAATTCTCGGCCTCCGTTCTTGGGTTCATTTTGATTGGATTTAAAATCTCCTGCTGCAATATCTGCTGCTGGCCATTTGGCTGGCGGACCTTGTAACCAATTTGTGATGTCCACTGTGAATTGGTTGGCTCTGTCATGGTTGTGCTTGTCTTGCCTGCCATAACATAAGGTTTCTCCACCGTTCGCGGTATTGCTGAATTTTTGAACATTGTATCCCATGAGTACTTAAGTTTAGATAGTTTTGACTTTAGTTAATGGATGGTTTATGAGGTGCTATTTTTGGTGTCAAATAGATCTGTTTTTTGATAGCTATTGTAGGGTCTTCTATATCATTTTGGAGGTATCGAATGATTGATCTGTTATTCCGAGAACATTCAACTTTTTAGGAGCTTTTGAAAGGAGCTGGTATTTGCTAATCTATCAGTTTCAAAAACCAGCTACATAGTTCATGACTGAATTTGATATTACTCTTTAGCATATAGCAAAAGTAGTGCTACTCCATCAGGTAAAACGGACACAACTATCGGAAAAACAGACAATAACCTTGGCAAAACGGACATCCACTATTTCTTGCCCATATCGGTATTGACTGAGCGACCAACTACAGCAAAATAGTTACTTTTAAAAGTAGGAACATCTTTGTAGCCCACTGCATAAGCCAACTGTTCTATTGTTTTGAACTTCCTACGATATAGGTATACTCTTGCTTGCTGAACACGAATATTTCTAAAGTATTGAGCAGGCGTACATCCTAACAATTGCTTGCACCTTCTCCGCAGATGCCTTTCACTAATAGACATATCATGAGCAAGCTGAAGGATCGTGTATCTATTGTTAGAGACATTGCTCGTAAAATATGTTTTCAAATTGGTTAACCATATTTGGTCTTCCTCAAAGAGTTTTCTATTGGTCGTAAATGCGTGTACCTCCAAGCTGTCTGCCTCTTCTCTTGCAGACGAAAAGCTGGATGTATCAAGTGCGGTTTGTGTGTACATAATGTGTGTGAGATGTGATTTAGTAGTATTCAGTTGTTGGTTAGAGAGTATTGTGCAAAGCGATATACATCTACTTCTCTAGCCCGAAAGCTGTCTCTAAATATTGTAAGCCTTCACCTAGCAATGAGTCACGCATGAAGGTGAGCATATTGGAATAATTGTTAAAGTCAGTCTCTTTTTTGGAGGGGTTGTAAATTCATCGTCTTTTGTATAGCCTATGTTTAGTGCGAGCGGCTTATTGTCTGTTCCTACTATTGGAAAAAATGGATAAGCTATAAAGCTCAAGTCCGCCGGCAAGCTAGAAAATGTTACAGGTGTCACATCTTCAGGTTGCGTACTTGTGCAGTTTGAGCCAGAGTCGCTATCTAGCTGAGGCATAGTTGGTGGGGGGCAAGCCTGATAATAGCGGTGATCTGAGCCGTCTTTGTTCAGGACAGCATTGTTATTGAGCAGAGTAGATGCGAGTAGTAACGCTTTTCCTTCTGCCCAAGGCTGTCGAACACTATTGAGTGCTACATTTTCTAGTAGATAGTCCTTGAATACTAGTTTTTCAACAATTAGTTTCCAGAATGCTATTCCGTCCAAGTCTTTATCGGTGTACGTGTCAAGTACACATTCCAAATAAGCATATTCTCCGAAGAAATCAGTACATTCTGTATTATCAAAATCATTTCTCTGCAATACTAGCCATCCCGTATCACTCCAAGTCGTTGTGGCACTTAGAGCTTCTATCGCATTGACGAAATCATCAGAATACATCAACATGGTACTGAACCAGCTGCCTCCTGAGTTGGAAGAAACTGTCCCCACGTTTTGAAATGCTTCGCTTAGTTTTTTATCATCATTCAGCAAAGCCATGATCCAAGCAGCGTGTCCAGTATGGGCTCGCCACCCATCTCCTGCAAAGGCGACGTGTACTTTTGAGGGAGACGTTTCTTCTTGTACCTCCACCTTATTTTCTTCGCAAGAGATCCATAAAAGCAAGGTGAATAGACCAAATAAGATGACTCCGCACCCTCGGAAAGTAGCTACTTGAATAGGGATGGAAAAAATTAGAATTTGACAGTGGTGCATCGTCTTGGTCGATTTAATAGTGTGTGTGTGTCGTTCTAGCTATAAAGGAGTCATATTGCCCTTTTTAGTAGCTCACTGATAGTAGCAACAGAAATGACAAAAAGTAGAAGACAGGAATGGAGAAATACAATAGGAAGTAGTCTGCGATAGGTAGACATAAAGCCGCTTGAGCCAGCAAATGTCCTTTTATATATTGTCGTCATCTCAGTAGCTTGTGTAACATTGTATTTTGAAGATACGACAGCAAGAAGATAAATAGTACATTATCTTCAAAAAAATGCCTTATATAAATCATTTTAGGTAAAAATACGCCCTATTTTAGTATAAATACAACAACCAAACTCTCAATAGAGTACCTTCTACTCTATCAATTTCTTTACGTACAGATAAATAGATCACCACATTCCGCTCCCCTTCTTCCACCACTTTTCTGATTGTTCTTTCTAGTAAAATTGGATCGAGTATTTTGGAGTGAATAGGAATCATCTCTTTCTTGAACTGACTTTGAAGATCAGGAAGATCGTTCGCATAGTTATGGGAGCTTACATTGGTTGATTTAAAGATAAAAGCGAAAGGAAGTCTGCCACAAATTTTAGTTCAAGTATGTGCTGATTGGTCACTCTTACGCCAATTCTTTTCTCTATTCTACCCCAAATTCAAATAAATTAGCGAATAGCTATCGCTTTTCTGATTCAAAAATTGTACCTTTGCGCTCCTTTGGGGCAGGTCAAATCAAGTTGATGGGCTAGCACTCAAATTTTAATAAGAACTATTTAAACTTACTATACTCGATGGCAAACCATAAATCATCAAAAAAGAGAATGCGTCAGGATGCTAAAAAGCGTCTAGAAAACCGTTATTATAAGAAAACGACACGTACTGCAATCAAAGCTTTACGTGAAATGGAAGATAAAGAAGAGGCTCAAAAATTCTTTCCTAAAGTCGTGAGCATGATCGACAAACTAGCGAAAAGAAATACGTGGCACAAGAACAAAGCGAACAACTTGAAGAGCAAATTGGCGCGCCACATCAATAAAATAGGTCAAGAAGCCTAACCATTTACTGTGAGTTTCAATAACTGAGTTGGGAATGACAAAATTCTCATCTTAAAGACCAAACTCATCACAAGCTCTAACTCCATTTTTACCTTCCTTTGAGAAAAGCAAAGTGGTCAAATAGAAAAGAATGCTCTATTCTTATACAGTATTCTTTTCTACCGACTTTGTTCCTACACATTTTTACTATATTCAATAGTAACCTACGCATAGCTGCCCTTGGCAGATTGAATCATTATTTTGTGCTAAATCAACTGGTTTCACTATTCGTAAAAAAGTAGTGCCTTTGTCCAATATATCATCGTGTACAATCATTTTACACAAATATCATGGCGATTTAGTACAAACTATGCAACATTGATTATCGCATCTAAGTAAGATAAAATAGATGGTGGTCTTCTAACCATTCGTCTATTCTTTTTTGTCAAAACCGATTTATATGACTTCTTTGCTTTACCTAAGTCGTTCTAAGTACGTACTGAGTACATTTTCCCTATTCTTCTTTTTCACTACTATTTGTTTGGCACAGATCGAATACCGATCCCTTCTTAGTGGGCGTAGTCAGGTCATGCCAGTGCTGTCGCCAGCTTCAGGGTCTATTAATCTGACACTCGACGGTAATCGACTCATGATTAGTGGTGAGTTTCAAGATCTGTCTTCTCCTATTTTAGATGATGGTATGAATATTCATATCGGTATGGCAGGACAAAGGGGAGCAGTCACATTAGGATTGATTCCCAATATGGACAACACTCAAACGCGTGGAGAACTAGACCCTAGTCTGAATACCTTTTCTATCAGTGAAGCTCAGATCGCTCAACTAGAAGCGCGCGAGTTGTACATTAGCGTTGCCACAGTCAACTATCCAAATGGAGAGATTCGTGGACAGATTGTGGGTGATGCCTTAACGTATCTTTCTGCTAACTTAGTGGGTAGCAACGAAGTACCGACGGTGGCTTCTTTTGGTAATGGGCAGTTGATTATTGAACTGGTATCTCCAGATGAAGTCATTATCACAGGCTCTTTCAATAATTTAGGTTCTGATTATGACGAAAGTATCGGCTCACATTTGCACATTGGGAATGTGGGTATTAATGGGCCTGTCCTGATGGCACTGACGCCAGAACTAGGTGAAGATAATCGCTCTGGTATTTTTCGAGTAGCTGCAAATACGATCTCTATTGATATAAATCAATTAATAGCTATCGGCGAGCGACGCGTGTATGGAAATATTCACTCCGTGGAGCATCCTGGCGGTGAATTGCGTGGTCAATTTGCCCCTTCAGAAGCCAGTGCTGTCTTTCGGGCGCATTTGACAGGTAGTCAAGCTATTCCCGTACAGACTTCCCTCGCAGAAGGTGTGGTAATGGCGGAAATCTACAGTGATACTTTGATGTTGGTAGCAGGTAGCTTTGACAATTTAGAAAGTGCCCTACAGATGAACGTAAGTAGCAACCGACTAGGTGTCTACGCTGGAGCGGCAGGGACTACTGGAAGTCTCCTTCATGCCCTAAATGTCGTGCCTACAGTAGATGGAACAGCAGGCAATATCAATGTAACCGATAATGTATTCTTACTTTCTCCCGATCAAGCGGCAGAACTCTTTAATCGAAATACCTATATTAATTTAGCAACGGATAATCGTCCGAATGGAGCATTGCGTGGACAGCTGATCCCAGAAGCACAGATCGTTATGCATGCTTTCCTATCAGGTACACTGGCTGTACCTACTTCTGCGTCCAGTGGACAAGGAAATGTCATCGTTGAATTAAACGACAACGCAATCACCGTTTCGGGTGGGTTCAGTAATTTGAGTGGATTGCCAGGTCGTCCGAGTCTTCGAGTCGCACATGCAGGAAATGTTGGCGCACAGCTATTAGCCCTGAATCGATCAGAGAATACGATTCCAGCTAACGACAATATGTTTGAACTCACCGAAGAACAAGTAGGCGATTTATTGGATCGTCAACTATACATCAACTTGCCTTCTAGTGCACAGAGTAGCGGCGAACTGCGTGGACAATTTCTGCCAGAAGCGACTGCTTATTTTGTAGGTAGTCTATCAGGAGCTAGTCAAGTGCCTGCTGTCAATACAACTGCTTATGGTCAAGCTATTTTAGAGTATAGAGGTGGAACAGCAATAGTGACAGGTAGTTTCAGTGGACTAGAGAGCGACTTTAATATTAATGCTGCTGGAGGTGCACATATCTACGATGGATTAGCAGGTTCGGTAGGCGAAATCATTCAGCGACTCAACGTTAACTTAACGAGCGACAATAGAGGTGGTGTCTTGGAAGCAGAAGACAATATGTTCAATTTAGAAGCTGTAGATGACTTGTTTCGCCGTGGCGAATACATTAACATCGTGACCAATGAGGAAGTAAATGGTGCGATTCGAGGGCAGTTGCTCCCTTTCGCCCAATCCTACTTTACGAGTTCCATATCTGGACAAAATACTATACCATTACCTACTGAGACGGAAGCCATAGGTGGTCTAAAAGCAGAATTAATAGGCGATGAATTGATCGTCAGCGGTAGTATCCAAAATCTGCCTGGCTCGACAGAAGATCTAGAGGTTCAACTATTACTAGGTGGTGCAGGTATGGAAGGCGATGATATTCAAGACTTAACGATCAATGAAACAGACGATCCTCAAATCATCGAATTTTTAGCTGCTGAAAATAGCTTTCGATTGAGTGAAAGCGAGCTTCGCGCATTGCGCCGCGACCGTTTACACCTCAATCTAACGACCGCAGATGTACCTGAAGGTTTGGTGCGCGGACAGTTATTAGCAGAACCTAATTACTTTCCTCAAGGACAAACCATCATCAATATTCCAACCAACGGCGAACGCGTCATCAATGAAGGAGATCCTACTGGACGCTTCCGAGTAGAATGGACACCTTCTACGGATGAAAGTGATCTGTATTATATAGTTGAAACGTCTGAGTTTGAAGATTTTAGAACATTCGATCAGCGCGGCATCATTGCTGGTATTGATTCTACTTTTCTGTATTCTGTTGCCACCATGGATAGCCTACTCGAAGCGAGAGGATTTGAAGTAGGCGATGAAGAGCAGCGACACTACCGTTTGACCGCTTCTGACGGTTCACTACAGACAGCAGGTGCCCCTAGTTTATTGACCTTTCAGCGAGGAGAAGTGCAAACAGTCAGTGGTGCAGATTTAGAGTTGACCATCACTGCACCGACGACGCCTTACGACATCTTTATGGAAGTCCCTTATCAGATTATGCTGGTCAATAACGGTCCTCAAAACGCGCGAAATATTTTCGTCGATGCACAGATTCCAGAAGGTATGGTGTTTACAAGTGCTAATACTACTTTAGGTGACTACAACGTATTTTTCGGATGGTGGAATATTGAAAACCTAAATATTGGAGATACAGCTGTGTTGAATTTGACCCTTTTCACACTTATCGAAGAAGGTCCGATTTCGATGTATGCCCAAGTCATAGGTGGACAACCGAACGATCCAGATTCCGTTCCGAATAATGGAACAGTAGGTGAAGTGAACGAGGATGATGAAGCAGAATTTACCATTTTTTCTGAATTTGTAGTCCGTGGTGGAGTGGTTGCCGATTTATCATTGACGATGGAGGTGGTAGAAGACGAATACACCGTCTTTAGCAACACAACTTATATCCTGACTTTGACAAATGATGGTCCAGATAGTGTCGCCAACGTACGTGTCAGTGCCTTGATTCCCGATGGTATGGTTTTTTCCTCTGCGACTTCTATGCCAGAAGGTAGTAGCTACCGTATCGTGACGCAGGATTGGGAAATACCATTTTTGAGAAGTGGCGAAAGTGCGACTCTGGAACTAGTCTTATTTAGTCTGGTAGAAGGTGAAGCGTTGACATTATTTGCGCAAGTCATTACTAGCGACCAAGAAGACCCTGACTCTACACCTGCCAACGATTTGGATGGTGTGCCAGACGAAGACGATGAAGCATCCATCACGATTATTCCTTCTGGCGGATTGGGTGGTGGTGAGGAGGCTGATCTATCGTTGAGTTTGAGCATCAATGATGAGGAATATCAGCAGTTTACGGACTATGTTTACACCTTCACCTTAACGAATGACGGACCAGACGACGCTGCAAACGTGTTTATTGACGCGCAGTTGCCAGATAGTTTGTCCTACACCGATCAAGCTGCTTCAACTGGCGAATGGAATCTATTTTTTCAATACTGGTACGTACCATTTATTGCAAGTGGCGAATCGGTCACCTTACGGTTGACCCTGTTTACGTTATCTGAAGAAACGCCAATCACCTTCTTCGCTCAAGTCATTGACACGGAACAAGATGACCCTGATTCTACACCCAACAACAACAATACGGGTATTCCAGAAGAGGATGACGAAGTCAGTTTGACACTCACTCCGAGTAGAGGCAACGCGAACTCCGTCGAGCAGCGTAGTCAGGTATTTGGATCTATTTATCCTGTACCAACGACTGATCTACTCCACGTCAACATCAATGCAGAGCGCGATCACAAAGCCATCTTGTACTTAATAGACTTCAGCGGTCGAACGCTACAGACACAAGCGGTCGAGTTAGGTGTAGGCGACAATATGTATCAAATTCAGGTAGACGACTACCCTGCTGGCACGTACTATCTTCATCTACGAGATCCGCAAGGTCAACTGTTGAACTGGCAGTTTATCAAGCTCTAGTTGAACAGTTCTAAAAGATTTAATGAAGAAGCGGTGCATCGTCTGGTGTACCGCTTTTTCTGTTTTCTATCAACTCTTTCCGATGATGTGTGTATGTATTGATAATTCGCCAAACGAATAAAGACGCCTATGAATTTTTGCAATCACTGTGGATCAAATGAATTAGAACTGCGCATACCAGAAGGCGACAACAGGCAGCGCGTAGTCTGCACCAGTTGCCACACTATCCACTATGTCAATCCTAAGATTGTCGTCGGTTGTTTAGCGGTTTGGAAAGATCAAGTTTTGCTGTGTCGGCGGGCTATCGAACCGCGTTTGGGGTATTGGAATGTGCCTGCTGGCTACTTAGAAAATGGAGAAACAGCAGAAACAGGTGCGATGCGCGAAATGGAAGAGGAAGCGGCTGCCAAAGTAGATATTCGAGGTGTACTAGCAGTATATAGCTTGCCCCATGTCAATCAAATTTATATTCACTTTTTGGCTGATTTGAGAGAAGGAAAATATGGTGTAGGCATAGAGAGTCTAGAATCGAAGCTCTTCTGTGAGGCGGATATTCCTTGGCAAGAGCTAGCGTTCACCTCCTCTGCTTTTGCCCTTAAAAAGTATTTTGAAGATCGGAAAGGAGGTGTGGAACAAGCGCATATTGGGGCATTTCGAAAACCGAAGGGGTATTGAATTAGAGGTTAGAAATTAAACGTATCAACAGAGCAATCTGTGGTCAGCTTTGCTCACTCTAATGCAACGCGCTCCCTTGGACTTACTGATCCAAAGAAAAATACATTGTCCGCACGCTAGAAGATTAATACAGTCAGACCCCACTAGACTAGCTCTTTAAACTACGCTATGAACTACTTAGCCCATCTATTTTTGGCAGGCGACGATCCCGATTGGATTATTGGTAATTTTTTGGCGGACATGGTCAAAAATCGCTATCGAGATGTGCTGTCCGAAGGCGTACAAAAAGGGATTCAACTCCATCGGAAGATAGATAGCTTCACCGACATACATCCACAAGTTATTCAAGGCATGCGTCGTCTTTACCCAGATCATCACAAGTACGCGCCTGTTGTGATTGATGTCTTTTACGACTATCTATTGTATCAAAACTGGGATCGATATAGCTCAGAGAAAATGATGGACTTTAAGCAGCGTGTGTATACAGTTTTACTGAATGCTTTGCCGACTATTCCACTACCCTTTCAAGCGCGAACTTCCAGTATGATTCAGCATGATTGGTTGTCCAGTTACGCGACCTTGAAAGGCATGAAATATACGTTTCAACGACTGCAAGAGAAAGTGAGTCGACCCGAAGACTTGAAGAATTGCGTGGTAAGTTTACAACGCGATCAAGCACTTTTAAATAAAGAATTTAAGCTCTTCTTTCCAGATGTCATCGCCATGGTACAGCAGTTTAAATAAGAAGAATAGCCCTCAAAGACCCTATCATGCATCCGAAGGCTAGGCTGTTTTTTATCGTGGCGAATCAGCTCCTCTAAACAAACGATTGAACCGAATACCTTTGAACAAGTTTCCTTCTTTTGCCGACATCCAGATAAATAATGGCTTCCCGACGATGTGATCCTTTGGCACAAAACCCCAAATCCGTGAATCTTCTGAGTTGTGGCGATTGTCACCCATCATCCAATAGTAATTTTGTTGGAAGGTATATGTAGTAGCGACTGCTCCATTGATGAAAATTTGACCACCACGCTTTTCTAACTCATTGTGCTCATAATCCTTAATGACACGCTCATAAAGCACCATATTGCGTTCGGTCAAGTCAATCGTGGCCCCTTCTTCAGGAATCCAAAGCGGACCAAAATTATCGCGTGTCCATTGAAAGTAATCAGGACTATGTGGAAAAACGTGAACAGGACTATCATTTTGAGAAGTAAAGATGACTGGCTCTATTGCAATATTTGGATCAATGGCCTGTACCTTCTCTTTTTGCTCTTGAGAAAGGTGCATGTTGTAATTTCTATTTTGCTCACTAAAATAGACATCGCCTACTTTATCGTTACTTTCGACACCCCACTCATCTAACTGTTCTAAATTAAACTGAACAGAAGGTGGCGTATTGACGATATAACGGTGCTGAATCTCTTGTGGCTCATCCGCAGGCTTTCCGTTGATAAACAACTGTCGATCTACGATTCGTATACTATCACCTCCCACTGCTACGCAACGCTTAATGTAATGATCGCGCTTGTCTATAGGACGTGTCACCAGTTCTTCTCTTCCAGAAGCAATCCGACGATAATGCTGAGGCAATATAGAGCCTCGTCTAAAGTCGTGAATACTCCATGTCCGTCCAGGCATTACGTAGACACTATCTCCCTCTGGATAATTAAAGACGACTTGGTCATTGCGATCAATTGTCTCCAATGCAGGTAGCCTTCTAAACGCTAAACTTGGTTCTTCCAGATAAGACTCTCCGCCTATGATGGGCGCGCGATTGTGAACCAATGGCAACATCGCAACTGTCTTTGGTGTCCGAATACCATAGTGTGCTTTACTCACAAATAGAAAGTCGCCCACCAACAGTGTTCCTTCCATCGAAGGCGTAGGGATGACATAGGCTTCAATCAAAAACATCCGAATAAAGGTGGCTGCAAAGACCGCAAAAATGATGGCTTCTGCCCATTCGCGTCCAGGTCCTTTTTTGTACGGATTTTGAGCTTGCAGTTTTTTGATTTGTCGGGTATTTCCCCTCTCCAAGGCTGTTTCCAACTTCTCTGCATACGCTGCTTCCAGTTCTAGCGTCTTCCCAACATACTTTGTATCTTTATCAAAAGCTAAGGATAGAAAATACAACGGTCCAGCTACGACTGCTAGGAAGCTATGAATAAACTTGTATTTGCCAAAGCTACGTGCTAAGTCTACTGCCATGCCAGAGTAGATAAAAATATTGACGATGGGAATCAGTAAGAGCGCTGCCCACCATTTTGGTCGCCCAATGAGTTCACACCACTCCATAAAGTTGACGCCAGGAATTGCTCCTTTTATGCCATCAACACCAGCTTTTGGAAATAGAAAGTACAACGCTACACTGAGCACGATATAGGAAACGATCAAAAAGATCAGAAGACTCATAATTATAGAGATGTTAGATATTAGACGATAGACATTAGACCAGTGGCAACCAAATTGCACAGTTTACAACTGAAAGATGTCAACTCCTCTTAATAGAGAAATGGACTTTAGAGGCGCAAATATACAAAACTGCCATTTGCGACAGACAACAGCAAAGTTACGCTAAAAAGAGGGAGAAATAGAGAGGAATCGCTGTGCCTGCTTTGCTGATTTTCGACGAACGGGGAGGCTACATGTACATTACTCCACAAAACCTTCGATCAACAACAGTTCCGCTTTACGTTGTTCGGCGAAAAACACCTTGATTTTTTTCTTAAAATAGCCAGCTCGCTGCGCATCGTACTCAATCGCAACAACCCCAATCGAATCTGGCGCAATAGCCGCTTCACTCCAAGTCGGTGCCGTGCAGCCACAAGTCGTTCGAATGGTTTCGATATGTAGCGAGTCCGTTGAAGTGTTTTTGAACTGAAAAAGATGGGTTTGTGGTGTACCTTTTGCCATCCAACCGAAGTCATGTTCTGGCTCGTTTAGCCAGAAAACGGAGGAAGTAGTTCCCCAAAATGCGATAACTAGAATGAGTAATTTGCTCATATTTGGTTTACCTAATTTGTTAGAATAGGTAACGTCTCTAATTTTGTCAATTATTGTTGAAGTATATCAATTTTAATAAATGATATTGGGTAAGGCAAGCGATACTTCTTTATACAAAAGGGCAAATATGACCCTGCACACTTGCCCTTGCTAAAGATGTTTTCTTTCAATGATCTTGATCTAGTCGACCCCCAAATATCCTTGATAATCCTCAAATCGTTCCCACTCACCATTGGATGCTAGTCGAGCTTGCTCTGGCCAAGTGGATGGATTGAGCGTATCGAAAGGCGCACCTGCATCACGAAGAATGGCACGAAGTCGTTCGACATGTGTACTGGCTAGTTCCACCCAATTATTAATGCCTCCATCTTTCAATAAAGCTTCCGTTTTAGGACCAATGCCAGCAATAATTTTTAAATCCTTCGGATTGTTAGGATGTGATTCTTCTTTACTGAATGCTGCTGGATTATCCAACTTCATTTGCTGCAAGCGTGCTGCCTGTCCCACCCAATTGTCTTCTTCAATTTTACCTGGGAAAAAACCAATCTTTGGCGTGACTTCTTCAATATCTTGTCGACTCCATGTACTAATTTGCTGATAGGTGTAGACACGCGCTTCGTTCAATTTACGCTCTAAAAATGGACCCACTCCATTGATTAGTGTTAGATCATCCTTCTCTATATTTTCATCTACATTGATACGTTTACCGATCACTTCGGCATTGCGTGGTTGTGAGAAAGCGACTGGATTATACATTTCAGTAGGTGCATTTGCACTATGTTGACTTAGCTTTTGTACATCATCCTGTAGCGCATTGTTTTCTTGTTCTAACCGATTGATTTTATCTTCTAGAGCCGCTAAGCGAGATCGTGTTTGCGCATACATATCTTGTACATCAGTACTGGTATTTTCGCTGTAGAAGTTATTGCCGCTTGACTCGTTAGAACCAGAAAAAGGAACAGGAATAATATTCTCGTCCGATGTGTTCGCTTGCTCCGTTTTAGCTTCTAGTCGCTGTCGCAAGTCAGCAATTGTACTTTCGTAACTGCTTATGTCTTGTTGTAGCTGTCGATATTGGTTAAGCGTTACATTTAGATCAGTATTCAATTGATCCTTGTCCGATTCTAACATTCGGATGCGCGTATCTACATCTTCTCTTTCTAGCTTTAGTTGTTGTAAGCTAGCTTGGCTCACTGCTAGTTCCTTCTCTCCTTCCTCTTTGAGGACGACTAGCTCTTGATAGGCAGCATCTCTTTCCTTCAGCTCCTTTCGCAACTTACGGATGCGGCTACCACGTAGTAGCAATCCCGTGATGATTCCTAATAGATAAGCAATAATTAAGAAGATCGAAAATGCTAGACTCGGTGTAGAATCGAATGCAGCAAATAGATTATCAAAACTAAAATCAGACATATATTTGATAGTTTAAATGGTCAAAATAATGAAGCTTTTCTGCTCACTCTTCGATGACGAAATTTACACGGCGGTTTTTCTGACGACCTTCTGGGTTGTCTTTTCCTGTTGATGTAGAATTAGGAGCGACTGGACGACGTTTGCCCATCGTTTCGGTTTCAATGTCATTTTCTATTCCCAACTGTCGAAAATAACTCAACGCATTCTCTGCTCTCCTCAGTCCTAACGTATCGTTGTACGCATCGCTACCGATAGAGTCGGTATGTCCGATAATGGTTAAGTTACTTGCAGGATTCATTTCTAAAAACGTCTTTACCGAATCTGCGTATGCTTGAAGTTGTGTGCCAGGATTAAAGGCAGCAGAATTATATTCAAAGTTTGCGTCCGAAAAAGTCATATTCGTGAATGTAAATGCCGTTCGATCAAATTCAGACGGTGTCTCTGGCGTATACACTTGAAACCGTAAAGGTCGAGTCAATGCTTCCATACTAGCTTGCACGTAGTCTAGACTTATACGCTCTTCGTCGATGCCACGCCGCACGAGTAAGGCTCGGATGCGATCCGCTCTAGCCACACCTATATTCTCAAACAAACCCGATGACCGATCTTTTTCACTGGGACGATACAAACCTGTGATGCCCAAATTAAGATTTGGATTCGCTTTTAGATACTGAGCTACTTCATCCAAGAACGCGCGATTGTCTTCACTCAAATCTGGAGCGACCATCGTTGTGTCAAAAGCAAACTCTTCGTAGCCTTGTAGAATAACACGACCATTATCGTCAACTAACTCAAGCGAAGTTGGACGATCATTTCCGCACAAATTTTTGACTTGACAGACATAGTACCAACGGGCACCCAAAGCGTACGCGATGAACAATAGGAAAACAAGAAATGCTCTCATTGGCAAGGTAGATTCGTTAATAGGTAGAACAAACGTTAGTTGATAGAACGTTCGTTTCTTGGATTTAGATCGAAATATAGGGTTAAATCTACATATGGTGGGTGATAGACGCTAGATATTAGGCGTTAAATGATAAATAATTTTACTGATAATCAACTGTTTGCGCTATTTTTCACAATTCGTTATTCTATTTTTATGTGTTGATTTTTCAGATGTATACCTCCCTTTTAGATAGTTCGTTGACAGTTAAGTAGTGAACAGCACTGCATAGCCTTTCTGTCATAAAAAAGATTAGAGCAGTCTTCTAAAAATATTTTTCATACTAACATCGTTACTCCACAAGATGTAACTTTTCAGGTGTGAATCGTTTAGTTCAATAGATTCCACTACTTTTGTATGGTAAAAAGTTTACATCTCTTCAGAACTCATAAAATAAAGCTAAGATGAAAAAGAATATCAGAAAATCCCTAGTAATCGCAGTTACTTTAGCCTTTGCTGCTTCGTTTACTTCTTGCAACAGAGGTTATGGCTGTCCAAATAATTTCTCTCTGGATACGGTAACGAGTGTAGCGAAAACAACAATCAATCACATTATCGCTACAGTTCGATAAATATAGTTTAGAACTGTGTGTCTTGCATAGTTCAATTTTTGATAGTTATTATCAATCAAAATAGGCTTGATAAGTGTTGGACACCTATCAAGTCTTTTTACGTATGTCTACATCTGGTATTTTTGAAACCCAAGACGGTTCTCATTCCATCTTCTCGGAGCAGTATGGTGTTAGTTATCACTCTAAATACGGAGCGATACAAGAGACACGACACGTTTTTATAGATGCAGCCTTACGATTTAAAGCGGTTGTTCAAAAGGAGATTGCCATATTAGATATTGGATTTGGTACTGGACTGAATGCACTGATGACGTATCTGGAAGCTCAAAAACGTAATCTGACGATTTCTTATACGGCTTACGAAGCTTTTCCCATTGCTTTAGATGCGGTTCACCAACTCAACTACATTGAGCAACTGAATCTTTCTGAAGAAGCTTCTGTTTTTGAACAAATGCACAGTTTGAATTGGGAAATTCCACATCCACTAGATGAGCATTTTACTTTTATCAAGCATCGACAAACCTTCCATCAAGTCAATGCTATTGATGCCTTCGATATTATCTACTTTGATGCGTTTGCGCCCAATGCACAACCCGAGTTGTGGGAACTGGACTTGATGCAAAAGATGTATGCTGCACTAAAGCCGAATGGTATTCTAGTGACCTACTGCGCGAAAGGTTCAGTAAAACGGACGCTGAAAGCAGCGGGTTTTCAGATAGAAGCATTGAAAGGCCCACCAGGTAAGAGGGAGATGACTCGGGCAGTGAAGGTGAGCAATGAACAATAAGCAGTGAACAACGGACCATGTGCAGTCTTATTCAACGACAACACACAAACGCAAAAAGGGAATACACACGCAGCATATTCCCTTTTTCCTCAAAACTCTGTTTGTAATGAAACAAGAAATCTAGTTATTGGGAAGCGTTTCTAACGGTACTTGCCCTGGCTCAATACCACCACCACCATTGGAGGCAACATAGACAGCTGTCAATACACACAAAATGAAAAGAGCGATGCCTAATCCCCAAGTCAATTTTTCGATGAAGTCAGCTTGTCGGGCTGCACCGAACATTTGGTTCGCACTGCCGCCGAATGTAGAATCAATTCCGCCTCCTTTTGGATTTTGTATCAAGACAACAGCTATCAACAACACACACACCAAAGCAATCAATACGGTTAATCCTGGTAACATAAGTTATGATTTTTGATAGATAAAACGAGTACAGCGATATAGCAAAATTGATCGACTGTAACTATGCTTTATCGACCACTATTTTTACCCGTAATTCATACGAGCGCGTACTTCTTCAATTTGGGCTGCAAAGAAAAGGCTTTTTTCTGGAAATAGCAACGATAAACGCTCATATACTTCGATGGCGCGATGAAAACGACCTTGACTGACGAGCAGTTCTGCTAATGTTTCGGTGACGATCTCTTCAGATTCTTCCACACTTTGATGAACGATACGCAATGCATTTGGGTCGTACCGATTCTTGTCAAACAGTTTCGGTGTTTGATAGCGTTTGCGCCAGCCTGTCAGTTGATGCCGGGGTGTGGGAGCTAATTGTTCTTCTACTTTATTGGAAACTGATTCAACATCACTTAAATATAGTTCAGTGTCGTTAGACGAACTATTTTCCTGATTGATATTCAAATCAGCCTTATCTAAAGGTGTTCTAATCTCTTCTTCTGCTTTCGGTGCATCCCCTACAGGAGTATCTTGTATTTCTTCCTCACGAATGACTTCCGTACGACCTGTAGTGGTGTCTTCTTCCTCTTCGATTACAAAACCTAAATCTGACTTGTCTAAAGGTGTCCGAATTTCTTCTTCTGTCTCTGGCAGAATACCTTGCTCTTGATGAATGGATTCCTCATGGACAGGTTTCTCCTGCTCTTGTTCAGGGGCAACTTCTATTGAGAAAGAAGGCGAACTAAATGTGATTTCCTGTTGAATGGTTGGCTCAAAAATCACTGATGATCTATCTAAATTTAACTCTTGCAGGCTCTTCAATTCCAGTCGTTCTTCGGGAGCTAGTGCTTCTCCTTTCGCATGGATATACCGATACAAATGCGCCCGATCTGGGCTACCGATAGCAGCTGATCTTAAGTTACGGTCAAAGTCATTATGGTTTTCTTGATGACTTTTCTGCAACAGTAAGTAGCGCAAATTCGCATTGAATGGATATTGCAGCAGTAACTGCTTTAGTTCATGATAGTTCATTTGGTACAATAAGGACGAATCCTCAATGTACTGAGAGAAATTTTCTGCGTTCATGTGCTGCTGTTTTGATAGGTTCGATCGAAGATACACTCTACTGGTTCGACGATCTAGGGCAAAAATCTATATTTTAAACGAAAAATTGCTCAAAACGATTGTTAAGTAGTCAAGCCAAGATGCTATTAACAGTAAATAACCTGTATGATTTAGAGCCATTTGGATGCTGTACAGTTTTTGACGCATCCTATTGAATGCCTTTCACTCAATCAGCAAACAACTCGTAGGATAACAGAAAAATCATACATCGACTTTAAAACTAAAACAGCACAAATGACCTGTAAATTTGTTATTGAACTCAGACTAGCATTCTTTACACCCTTGCCTGTAACTTCCCTTTCAAATACGCAAAACTCTCCTGTACTGTAGCGAACAGATCCTCCTCTGGCACTAAGTCAGGAATCAAGTCAATGGAACGAAGCATGTCACATGGTTGTTCCTGCAACCCGACAAATAGAACTTCAATATTATCTTTGCGCAGGTCGAGTATTACATCCTCCAACGCATAAACACCCGATTGGTCGATGTAAGGTACTCTGTCCATCCTGAAAATCATGGCGTCAATATCTCCTTGCGCATATTTTTCTACTTGGTCTTTAAAGTAAGAAGTAAACCCGAAAAACAACGAGCCATATAGATGCTTAATAATAACTCGATCCTTATATTCCTCATAAAACTCTTTCTCATCTTGCCAAGGCTTTTCACCGTCAAAAGCAGAGACTGCGCCCACTTCTAAACCTTTCTCACTCATATCGCCAGTCTTCTTCATAAACAATAAACACGCCAACGCTAGACCGATACCCACCGCTTGAATCAAGCTACCAAAAGTCGTAATCAATAGTACAATAATCAAGACTGCTGCGTCCGACTTCGGCACTTTGGCAATATGCTTCAATCCTTTAAAGTCAATAATTTTGAACCCAATCGGAATTAAAATACCCGCTAACACACTTAAAGGAATATGTGCCGCTAACTGCCCTAAACCTAGTAAGACAGCTAACAGGAATAAGCCATGAATCGTGCCCGACAGGCGTGTACGACCACCCGCATTAATATTGACGACTGTCCCCTTCGTAGCACCTGCTCCTGGTATGCCACCGATGACAGCAGCTACCATGTTACCAATGCCCTGACCAATCAATTCTCGATTACTGTTGTGTTTTGTTTTGGTCATGTTGTCTGCGATGACCGATGTCAATAGCGAATCAATGCTACCTAGAACTGCTAAGACGACTGCATACTCTAAAATGAGTGTATACGCACTTGCCTCTACGGGGAACATGTTGCCGATTTGTAATGCAGGCAATCCCGAAGGAATATCACCAATGACAGGGACATCCATGTTCAAGAAATAAGCAATCAATGTAGCAAGAATAAGAGCCACCAAAGCACTTGGAACAGCTGTGGTGATTTTGGGAAAGAGAAAATAGACTGCGACAGTAATCGCGCCAAGCAACAAGGCTTGCAGGTTGGCTTCGGCGAATAAGCGGGGTAAATCTTGCATCACTGCTACCGTCGATTTGGCGGAGTCCAGCCCAACGAAAGGAAATACTTGCAAAATAATAATGATGAGTCCCACCCCACTCATAAAACCAGAAATAACTGGATAGGGGAAATATTTGACGTAGCCTGCAATATTCAGAAAACCGAAGATCACTTGAATTAGTCCGCCGAGCAGAAAAGTGAGTAAGATAATACCCATAGCATCATCCAAGCTACCCATCATTTCAATCGCAGCTGCTACCAAAGCCGCAGAGACCACGGTCATCGGACCTGTTGGCCCACTCGCTTGTGTAGGTGTTCCTCCTAAAAGAGCAGCAAAAACACCGATACCAATCGCTCCATATAGCCCTGCTGTCGCCCCTAATCCAGACTGTACGCCGAAAGCTAATGCTAATGGCAGAGCGACTACACCAGCTACCAAACCACCAGTTAGGTCGCCTTTGAGGTATTTAAGATCGAACATTTTGGTACTCATAACTGAAAGATGTTAGGTTCTTAGATGTATGTATTGAGAAGCAGTTGACTAAGGAATGAGGACAAAATAAATTTACAATTTTATCTTGATTTTTTCCCGTTTAAATGCGTTAAAACCCGATAGCTATCGGGTCGCCGATGCTAAGGCATCGTCTACGTTTTTTGCCTTTTTAAACAGAAAAACCTCTAACCTAAAATTTTGTAAATTTATTAAATCCTCATTCCTAAGACTCCGTAAGAGGAGTGATCGTAAACAGTAAGTCAAAAAGGAAAGGAAATGTTCTGATAAATGATGGAATAGAAAATTTGGCTACGTTGACGCACCTTCTGCTTTAACGTATGCCTACTCTACTACAATCGCCATAATACACGAAACTATCGGTAGCTATTTCACAAGAAACGAGTCCTTCGTAGTTACCCAAGGTTAGAGCAAATACATCAAAAATAGATACTGTGAGATAGCCATTTGGAACAATTCTGAAAGGGTGCTATCGCTACCATTTTTATAGTTGATGCATCTGCCCTAATCCGAAGTGGATCGATCTACTTCAGTGTAAGCTGTACCAACCACTTATACTAAACATAGTCTGAGTTCAATAATAAACCCGCTTACCTACATAGTTAGGTAAACCTGACCGTCGGGCAGGTTTAGGCGGGTACGGATGTGTCTATTTCCCTGTTGACGTCACCTCATTTGCTGCGTTTTACTGCTTGACAAATCGAGCAAATTCGCGTCCAATTAGTAACAGATAAGTGCCTGTTGGCAGTTGGTCTATAGCGATTACTTGCCCATCTATATTACCTACTTGCACTTGGTGACCGGTGACATAAAAAATGGAGTAGGCAGTAGTTAGCGTTTCGCTTAGATGGAGTTGTGTAGTTGCTGGATTCTTGAGGATAGACCATTTGTGATCTGGGCGATCCAAATCTACTGCCACGATGGTACTAGGAGCAGTTTTATTTCTCTATTGACTCCATCTATCAAAATAGCCATTTGAAACGTTATGGATACAACTGTTCCATTTTTAGGTCTCGAATAATGGAATAGATTCCTTTTCTTTTATTAAAAAATCACTCGATGAAACAGATTTTACTTAGTTTGAGCTACATACTACTATGCAGTAGTCTATTCGCACAGAACACACTTTTTGAAGAAGATTTTAATGGTGGACTACCTGCCAATTGGTCGGCTATCGTCGTTCAAGGCAATGATGCGCCAAGTGCCAACTGGACTTGGACAAACTTTGGGCCTACAGGTTCATTTGCTTTGCCTGCCTTGCAATCTACGACTTCTGGCAATGGCTGGATGCTTTTTGATTCAGATTTGAACTGTCGCCAAAGCCCACAGGAAGCTTGGCTAGTATCTCCACGACTGAGCGCAAGCGATCAGCCCAATGTATTCTTAACTTTTCAAACACTGTATCAAAGTTTCAACGACCGTCCGACGGTAGAAGTGAGTATTGATTCTACAAATTGGACGTCGCTGGAGGTTTTTCCAGGTGTAGAAGCAAATGAGTTTGGAGGTGATTCTGTTGATGATAATCCACAGACGATCAATTTTGATCTATCCGATTTGGTAGGTAGTGCGGACAGCTATTGGATTGCTTTTCGCTTTTTCTCCGACGATAGCGTCGTAAATGGTGGCGATCTCATTGGTTGTGGCTATTCTTGGCAGTTGGACGACGTCCGAATTTTAGATGCGGACGTTCGCCCCAATACGGATCTAAGTATCAACAGCTCTTTTTACGCGGTCGCACCTAATGCCTTTACGCCAGCGAGCCAAGTAGAAAGTGTCTCTTTTTTGACGGATGTGGTCAATGAAGGTGCTGAAGATCAGACAGATGCTATTTTGAGCGTACAAGTGGAGAACTTAAGCTCAAATACAGTAGAGTACAGTGAGCAAATCCCTGTTCCGTTTGTGGGTGTTGATTCATCTGCTCAAAATGTGTTGATAGATGAAGGTTTTGTACCTGATGATGAACCCGCACTTTACCTAGGTAGCTATACTATCAACACATCGACAGCCGACGAACTACCTGGTAACAACAGACAGAGCTTTCTTTTTGGCGTGTCTGATACGATCTACTCCAAGTGGTTTGAAACGCCAGATGTCGTAGTGCGTCCTACGGACGAAACTTCATATGCATATGGCAATTGTTATTTCATCCGAAATGGCGAAGACTTTTATGGTCGCTACGTGACTTTTGCTGTTGGTAATGCACCTGATTTAGCTGGTGAATCGGTCAATATCCTAACTTACCAATGGCAGGGAGACGCGAATAATGATGAGTTTGCTACGCCAGATGAATACGGCGATTCTCCCATTGCATTCAATACCTACACATTCGATGGAACAGAAACTGATTTTATTACTGTACCCATGGATTTGGATGAGATTGGTATCCCATTAGAAAACAACAGTTATTACTTTACCGTCATCCAATATACCAGCACGAGTGACTTGACAATGACGATGTTATCTAGCACTGAATATGATTACTCAGCGATGTATATTCGCTCCCTTTTTGACAACGATCCTCGTTATGCGAGCGTATTGGATATAGGGAATACTGGCGATTATGATGTCATCGGATTTGGTTTCGATATTGTACCAGTTGTTGATATCTCCATTGGTCGGAGTCCTGATTTGGTGTCGAGTACTCCACCGACATTAGGTGCGGCCAACATTATTGATATTTACCCTAATCCGACACGCGATTGGTTGACTGTTGATGTAGCACTCACACAGGCGCAGGATGTAGAAGTGAAAATATTGGATTTGCAAGGTAAAGTACTGCAAACGCGTCTGCATCAAAAATTGCAGCAAGACCAATTAAATTTGGATGTGTCTGTTTTCAATAGTGGTCTATACCTTCTACAAGTACGTACCGAATTGGGGGTTAGAACGCTAAAATTCAATGTCATCAAATAACTGACTCACAGTCACTTAACTAAATACCACTTGTTTTTGATTCAATAAAAAGAGGTTCTTCAAGATCTATGTTTCGGTATAGTACGTAGTTGATGTTGCGACTATCTTTGCAGTGTCAACAATAGAAAAATATTGAACAGCATCCATCTCTTGATTTTGTTAGAATCACTTATCGCCTGATGATGACGATGTGTATTCGATCATCTTGACGCGACAAGTATTGTCTAATTTATATACGAGGAATTTCCACTGCGATTAGGGAAATTCCTCTTTTTGTAGGCGCACTTTTCGTAGACATATACCTGCTACAGCATACGATGCATTACCTACTTCTTGACATTGCCTTGTCGCCTTTTCAACAACAATACGAACAGAAATATCATTAAATAGAAAGAAATATTCTTGAGGGGAAAGAGTAATCTTATCCATCGTGAATCTTCTTGCTCATCAAATATTATCCTAATGAATAGTCGTTCGTTTTTCTTGCTAGTTGCATTTCTTTCTTCTGTGTCTATATTATCGGCACAGGTCATTACCGTCTCCGAAGATATGACGTTGCGTAGCGATATGAATTATCAGTTGATTGGCGAACTAGCGGATCAATATCTATTGTTTCAAGAAGCCAACAATGTGTTTACCGTTCAAGCATACGACGAAAACCTACGTATGTCTTGGGACAAAGAAATCGAGTTAGAAAAACGCCGACCGGAAGTATTGGACATCATCCCCGCACAAGATCAAGAGCATTTTCATGTCGTTTATCAGCATCGGGACAAAGGTGATTTGATATTGAAGACACATCAATACGACGCTGGTGCTAATCTAGTCGATTCAGCTGTTATCTATAATTTGGGTACTACGTTTACTACCTTATTCTATCAGACTATCTATTCTCAAGATCGTTCAAAACTACTCACCTTTACCGAACACAACGATGGAGAGATAGACGTTTATGCCTTCGATCTAGAAAAAATGGAGTTTCTTTGGGAGACGACTTTTCAGCCTGACAACTTGATTCTCTCGCGTGACCCCCATCAGATAGTAGTAACGAATGAAGGAGAAATGTACTACGTCATTTTGCGGCACAACTACCGTAGCCGAGCGAAAGATCACGTCTACGATATTTATCATCAAGATGGGGCGACTTCAGCTGTTAACCATTTCACCGTCAATTTAGCAGATCGCTTGACGTATGATGTTTTCTTCGAGTATGATGATTTGAATCAACAATTGGTGGCAGGAGGCTTGTATTCAGACCGGAATTTAGCATGGGCTAGAGGTTACTTTTTATTGAGAGTATCGGACGACCGCTCTACGAATCATCGAATTGACTTTTATGACTTTGAGGAGTCATTGATTCAAGATTTTCTGGAACGCGATGCCCCCTCCAAAATCAAAGGCATATTTGATGCGCAGTTACAAGAAATTATCCTGCGGCAAGACGGTGGCATCTTGATGGTGCTGGAACGCGTACGTACAACAGAACGAGCCTACGGTGGCTTGCCGACGCGCCCAGTCTACAATCCTACCTTGAGTGGTATAGGCACAGGCTCTACTGACTTCAACTTCGAGCATTTAATGATTATTTCTATTCACCCCGATGGCGAACAGCATTGGGAAAATGTATTGCGCAAGCGGCAGCAATCACAAGACGATGGGGCTGCTTTCTCTTCTTACTTTGTGGTGAAAAGTCCACGGAAGTTACACTTCATTTTCAACGACGAAATTCGAGAAGAAAACACGGTGAGTGAGTACGTCATCACAGGGAGTGGAAAAGCAGAACGCAATAGTGTCATGAATACCGAAAATCAGAAGCTGCGTCTTCGTTTCATGGAGGCGGTGCAGACATCTGCGGATGAGTTAATCATTCCGAGTGAGCGGCGCAATCGCTTGAAGCTAGTCAGAGTAAAATTTTAGCGCTTCGTCATCCCTATCTTCAGGGATTTTAGCATTTTTTCAGGAGAGAATCTGGCTACATGAGTAACAATGTTTACTATTGTGCCGTAAATAGTGGACAAAAAATAAATTTTCTTCCGATAGCTATCGGAATGAAGTGTTCGCCCCTTTCTCGATTCGTTTGAAATGAACCACTCGATCAAGAAACGACTGAACACAACCCGCTCGATTATACTATAATATTTATTGTAGTCAGGCGGGTCGAAAATTATATGTTTTGTGTTTCTAAACAAAAAAAGCCACACCGAAATAATACGATGTGGCTTCCAAATTACCCCAGTGCTAGTTTGTGAACTCATGAAAATTTTTACGGTCTTTTAAAAGGGTCTACATTCAACATCCCAATAGCTATCGGGAGAAAAAATGGGAGTGAACACTCACTCCCATCTAAATACCATAATCGGTTATTGGTAATATATAAAGACACTAGCAATCATTTTGAATTCTATTCTCTTTCTCTCCACAGCTATCGGTATAAAAAGTACCTTGCCCAACTAGGGCAAGGTCCGACATTCAACAAGTTATAATCTCATGAAAAAGAACGAATTTTACGAAAAATTTTAGGTTTAATAGGATTGTACGAAGGGGATAAGCTCCTTAAGCTTATGTTCATGGAATACATAATGTCACGTTCTGCCCTTGTATTGGCACAGCTAACTTTCTCTAAAAAGCTGTGCCCTAGGACAGATTCAGGTTTCAATTTTCTAATTCTAATCTTATATCTTAAAAGCGCGGAACACTCAGTGGCGGTTTGTAATCGGTTTCGGGTCGATCCCAACCCTGTCGCCCAAGTAAAGTGCAGCACAACCGCAGTTCGTGGGATCACTTATGCAGTATTTTTTTGTGCTGCGACTTGGGAACGTTTTTTATATATGTGTAATCGGCAATTTTCAAATCGGTTTTTGTAATCGCCGCCAAGTGTTCCGCTCGCTTTAGTTTTTTCTTTCAATGATCGTGTCGAGGTCATCGTTTTTCCCTTTCGACAATACAAAGATGCAGCGAAGCCTTCCGTTTTTAAAAGACAAAACCACGCTTTTGTTGACTAAAAATTAAATCGTTTTATTTGTAAGGTATTGATTTTTAGATATTTAGAATTAAAATTCGTTGATGTTTTGTTTCGAAAAAGTGCTTAAAAAATGTTTCACTTTTTTAGAAAAAATATTTTTGGTGAGCGAACGGTAGGCATTTTTGATAATTCGGTTAGCTTGTATCGCTTTTTGTTCTAATGTACTTTTCTTTGAGAGACAAGGTGATAGACTATCAATAATTTGCACCATGCTCATATCGGCGGTCAACGCGTTCGATAGCTGCTGGAAGAATATCGGTATGGTATGTCCTAGTCTGATAGGCTTGGTCAATGAGTTTTTGTAGGCTTTGTGTTGTCATGATAAATTAGGAGATGAAACTTGAACAATCAGATTGCTTTTTTGGATAACATATTAAAGTATGTATCAAGTTCCCGGATACTACAGCTAATCATCAAAAGATTGAAACATATGCCTATTTCAATTATACGTCGTAATCACCTCCAACCAATTATTTGGCAAACTCAAAATTAACTCGTCTTCTACCAACTGCTGTTTCAACTGCTGGTAGTCCACTTCCTGCACAGCTACGCCTTCCTTCAAAGCGATCACTGCTGCTGCTCCTGCACTTTGCCCCAACATCATAAAGGTAGGTACAATCCGAATCGCGCCATACGCCACGTAACTGGAAGAAGGGCAAGTGGGGGTGATTAAGTTGGTACATTCGTTCCGTTTCGGCACTAACGCCTGATAAGAAATACCAAACGGTCGCCAATCATTTCCGCCAAATACAAAACCCTCGTTATAGACGTACCCATTGCGCACAATTCTTCGAGCATGGTGCGTATCGGGCGGCCACCAGGCTAGGGCAATAGGGTCTTCAACGAGTTGCGTATTGGTGCGTTTCACGTGATGTTCTGTAATTACATAGTCCGATACCAATCGTCTAGCACTCCGAATATACAATCTGCGTGGCCAGTGTCCATTATCTAAAAACTCATCTTTTGGCAGTCCCCAATCTGCCCAATTTGCCCTAGTAGTTGCATCGACTGCTTCGTCGTTTTGTAGAAACCAGATCAGTCCCATCGTAAAGTTTTTGTGGTATTGCACCAAGCTGTCTTGTGTGGCGTAGTTGCCCGCTGGATACGCCCAATTTTGTCCATATAGATTAGCTGACAAGTCATGCCAACTTCCAATGTCCGTTTTGTTGTTGTGCCGATTGAGGCGTGGTTTGAAGAGTTCGCCACCAGCTTTTAAGTAGCGACGGTAGATTTCGTAGTGAGCAGGATTGTAGGTAGCTGGCTTTTCGATGGGTAGGCGATTTTTAGGGTCATTGGTGAGACACATTCTAAAACAGAAGCCTTGAATGTATTTGCTAGCTGCGCCAAATTTGCCCAATTCGTCAGGTTGAATCGTGTAAAGCAAGCCGCTTGTGGAATCGCCTGGTGTGTTGTAGGGATCGATGTTGAGTTCAAACTGCCGATAAGTGTTGATGGTCTGAATCCCATTTTTCGTCTCCTGATACTGCTTGTTTCCCTCTCGAATAGTCGCTGTCGTCATACCTGCCAGATGCAATAAATGTCCTTCAATAGAAGCGTCAATATACATCTTCGCTTTGATGACTGTTCCATCTTCTAGTTGGATGCTTTTAATCTGTCCATTTCGCTTCGTCACCCCTTTGTGTTCCTTGATACGAACCTTCCGAATCATGCGAATAGTCTTTTCTTTCGCCAATAGCTCTTCAACAGTCTCTTCGGCAACATGTGGTTCGTATTTAGCATACCAACTTGGATCATTAAAGGCTGCTTGCAATCCATATTTAGCTTCTACCTGTCGGTAAAATTCCGCAGCAATCCCACTAATAATTCGTCCACTTCCAAATCGAATATCTTTTCCTAACCCTTCTACCAGCATACCACCAGGATGACCCGTAGGTTCAATCAGCACAACTTCCTGCCCCATTCGAGCAGCTTGAATAGCAGCAGTAAAACCTGCTTCGCTGCCACCCAAAATACAGATGTCCGTTTTAATAGTTGAGGCATTGAAGCATAATACTTGAAGGATGATAAATAGAAAAATAGTCATAGCTACCAATTGCTTAAAAGTGATATGTTGATAAAAGTAATGAATTTCATTCACTATTCTACATTCCTCAACTTGTATATACAGGTTGAAGTTATTATATTTACCGCAAATAATCGAATCATGCTAGATTTAGGATTTGTAAGTGCTATCCTGCCAGATCAATCGTTTGAAGCAGTCATTGACTTTGCCGCTGAAAATGACTTCAAATGTGTAGAAGTGATGTGTTGGCCAAAAGGCAAAGCAGAACGACGTTACGCTGGTATCACCCATATTGATGCCGATGCTTTGAGTGAAGAAAAGATTAACCACATTCACTCTTATCTTCAGGAAAAAGGGGTGTACGCTTCCGCTTTGGGTTATTATCCAAATCCATTAGACCCCGACGAAACCAAATCGAAAGTCTATGTCGATCATATCAAAGCATTGATCGAAGCAGCTCAACAGCTAGGCATTCCTAGAGTCAATTCCTTTATTGGAAGGAATGCAGCAAAATCTGTCGAGTGGAATTTAGGTCGATTCAAAGAAGTCTGGACGGATATTATAAAAATGGCAGAGGAACACGACATCAAAGTGGGAATCGAAAACTGCCCAATGTTATTTACCAAGGACGAATGGCCAGGCGGTCACAATCTCGCCACGACACCTGCGATCTGGGACAAGCTATTCGAGGCGATTCCAAGTAATCATTTTGGGTTAAATTATGATCCTTCTCACTTAGTTTGGATGCAAATGGATGAAGTGCAACCGATCTACGACTACGCCGATAAGCTATTCCATATTCACTTGAAAGATGCGAAAGTTTATAAAGACAAATTGGATCGAGTCGGTATACTGGCATATCCATTAGAATTTCATTCGCCGAAGCTGCCAGGACTGGGGGATGTACGTTGGCGCGACTTCTTTTCTGCTTTAACGAGCGTTCGCTATCGCGGACCGATTTGTATAGAAGTGGAAGACAAAGCCTACGAAGGTTCGGAAGCGGATGTACATGCCGCTTTACGCACAAGTCGCAATTACATCAAGCAATTTCTGGATTAGATGAGCAACATTCCGCAATACAAAAAGCTACACCGACAACTCAAGCAGGAAATCCTAGAAGGTGTCCATAAAGAAGGAGAGCTGATTCCTTCAGAAAATCAATTGTCCCGCGAGTTTGGTATCAATAGAATGACGGTACGCAAGGCGTTGGATGCCTTGGTCAATGAGGGATTAATTGCTAAAAAAGCTGGAAAAGGGAGTGTGGTGTTGTCCAATCGTTTGTCGTTAGGATTGCTGTCGTTTAAGGGCTTTTCGGAAGTGGTCGAGCCAACAGAACATTCTGCTCAAACGATTTTTTTAAGTCCTCCACATGTGACGGAATGGACGCAACCTTTCTTTTTTGAGCTAACCGATAGGCAACTTAACAATGGCTGTATTCAGCTAGAGCGGTTGAGAATGGTCGATAATGACCCCGTGATGTTGGAACAGACTTGGATAGAGAATGATGGGTTGAAAGATTTGGCAGCGTCGCCTTTGGTCGCTCATTCGCTGTTCAAAACGCTTCACTTCAACTATGGCATTGAAGTCGTCAATTTGGAGCAAGACATCCGAGCTATCGCTGCCCCAACAGTTGCCGCCCAACATTTGAAAATGGATGTTGGGCATCCGTTAATCCATATTTACCGAAAATACATTACCTCTAAAAACGCCTTTTTTATTTACAGTTCGCTGTATTGTAACACAGAAAAATACGCATTAGGAAATAAATTTTAATGCCATCTACTAAGAACTATACAAATTGGAAACACATAGGCACATAGAACACATAGTAGATTGGTTTTCAGGATTTTGCGAGTGGAGAACACATAGCGTTTTCGGCTAAAGCCAAAAAATGTATAGCTCTTAATGCCATCTATTATTTGATAATTTATTACAACAAGAAATAGAAAAAATGAAAGAAGTTACCACCTTAGCTAAGATGATTGATCACTCACTCCTACATCCGACCATGACAGATGAGGATATGCTGAAAGGTTGCGAAATAGCCAAAGCTTATAATGTGGCCAGCGTCTGCATCAAACCGTATGCTGTAAAGCTGGCAGTCGATGCCCTGAAAGGTTCAGATGTACTGGTCGGCACTGTGATTGGGTTTCCACACGGCAATTCGACTACTGAAATCAAAGTAGCAGAGACCAAAAAAGCCTGTGAAGATGGCGCGAAAGAGATAGATATGGTTATCAATATTGGCAGAGCGTTGCAAGGCGATTGGACGTACGTGAAAGAAGAAATTGATGCGGTCTGCAAAGCTACACATGAACATGGCGCCATTCTGAAAGTGATTTTTGAAAACGATTATATTCAAAACGACGAGGACAAAATCAAGCTATGTGAAATCTGCTCGGAAGTCGGGGCTGACTTTGTCAAAACCTCTACGGGCTATGGTTTTGTAAAAGGCGAAGATGGCAAGTATTCGTATAGTGGTGCGACACATCATGATTTAAAATTGATGCGTAAACATGCAGCGCATAAGGTACAAGTAAAAGCAGCAGGTGGTGTTCGTACCTTAAAAGATTTGTTGGCAGTCAAGGAACTAGGTGTGACACGTGTAGGCGCAACAGCGACGATTGCGATGCTAGAAGCGGCCAAAGAAAAGTATGGAATGGAAGCAGGAAATATGGAAGCGCAGGAAGATGTTTCGGGCTACTAAAGAATGAGATGTGAGATTGTGAGATCGCTTCGCTTTAAGATGTGAGACTATTCTGCTGTATATCAATTTTCCTTCATAATATTCAATTCTTTATTCAACTAATCTATGCTAAAAAATCATATCAGCGAAGCCATCACTGCATTACAACAATCACCTAAACCAGTCAAGGCTTTTGTGGCACTAGATGGCTACATCGACAGGATTCAAAAGGTCGTTGCCAGTACGAATGCGGCTAATGAGCGTCAATATTATCATTCGCTGGACGCATTTGGGAAACAGATTCAACGAACAGCTGGCATGAGTAGTCAGATGGAAATTGTTTCGGAAGTCATCAAACTAGGTGGCAATGCACCGATTATGGCAGAAGCACTGGCTACTTTAGACATACCTAATCGCTGCTTAGGTACTTTTGGTGCAACGACTATTCATTCAGTGTTTCAGGTCATGCATGAAGACGTACATTTAGTATCTATTGGTGACGCTGCAACGACCAATGCGCTAGAGTTCGACGATGGGAAGTTGATGCTCTCGGAAGTTGCGGTATTCGAGCAGATAAATTGGTCGTATATTAAAGAAAAAATTGGCATAGATCATCTTGTAAAGTGGTGTCAAGAGGTCGACCTCATTGCCTTAGTCGATTGGACGAATTTGCCTTATTCTACTAGTGTTTGGCGAGGCTTACTGGAAGAAGTGATTATTCCTAACCAGATAGAAGCAACCGTCTTTTTTGATTTATGCGATCCAAAAAAGAAAACAGACAAACAGATACTAGAGGTACTTAATTTGATTAATGCATACGGTGACCAGAAAAACCTTAACGTCGTGCTAGGCTTAAATGAAAATGAAGCGATTCAAGTTTATGCATGTCTAAAACGAGCTATTTCAAAAGCAGTATTACACGAGGACTTGGCTAAAAAATGCCAATATATTTTCGACAATATGCACCTTCACTCTTTGGTGGTGCATCCGATTGATAGCTGCTATTTAGTGCAGCAGCATCAATCGTTTTATTTGAGAGGAAAGTTAGTGGAGCAGCCAAAAATATCGACAGGTGGAGGGGATAACTTTAATGCAGGCTTTTGCTACGGATTGCTAAATGATTTATCGCCAGAAGGAAAAATGTTGACGGCTATGGCAACTTCTGGAGCTTATGTGCAAAATGGGGCAAGTCCATCAAAAGAGGTACTAATTGACTATTTAAAAACCTTTCAGAACTAGATGTCATTTATTGCAAGTTAGATAACACAAAACAACACATGAAAAAATTCAAAATTGGTGTCGCAGGCGTCGGATTTATTGGACCAGCACACATCGAAGCTCTACGAAGAGTACCGAATCTAGAGGTGGTTTCCATCTATCATCATGTAGAAGACGAGGCAGCAGCAAAAGCCAAACAACTAGGTGTCGCCAACTATTACACTGATTTTGACGAGCAACTCGCTAATGACAACTTAGACTGTATACACATCTGCACGCCTAATTTTTTGCACTACGAAATGTCCAAAAAGGCACTCGAAGCAGGTATTCACGTCGTCTGTGAAAAACCATTAGCCACGACTATCGAAGAAGCAGAAGAACTGGTTCAACTAGCCAAAGAAAAAGGGTTAGTCAACGCCGTACATTTCAACATTCGCTACTACCCCATCGTCCGACAAATGCGACAAATGGTGCGCGATGGCAAAATAGGAAATATCTATTCGATCATTGGGTCGTATCTCCAAGATTGGTTGTTCTACGATACCGATTACAATTGGCGACTAGAGCCTGATAAGTCAGGCGATTCAAGAGCGGTCGCCGACATTGGCAGTCATTTAATTGATCTGTTAGAATATGTGACTGGTCTAGAAATTACCGCCGTTTTTGCCGATATGAATACCGTACATGAAGTGCGAAAAAAGCCTCTCAAAGCCATTGAAACGTATTCTGGAAAGATATTGAAACCAGAAGACTACGAAGATGTGTCAATTGATACGGAAGACTATGCGTCCATTTTATTGCGCTTCAATAATGGCAATAAAGGGGTCGTCACGGTCAGTCAAGTCGCCGCAGGACGCAAAAATCAGTTAGCTATTGAAATTGCTGGAGCGACGCAAAACATGAAGTGGAATTCTGAATTGCCCAACCAACTTTGGATTGGAAATCGAGATGAACCGAATCAACTGCTGATGCGCGATCCGTCCCTTTTTACCAAAGAAGCAGCTGCTATTGTGACTTTGCCCGGGGGACACAATGAGGGTTTTGCGGATACTTCCAAACAGATGTTTAAAGAAGTATATGCCGCTGTGGCGGAAGGTAAACAACCTGATGAGCCACTATTCCCTACTTTTGAAGATGGACTACGTGAATTAATTTTATGTGAGCGTATCCTGGAAAGTCATCGAGGAGAGAAGTGGGTAACGGTGTAACTGCTCCATAGAAAATAGAAAAAGTAAACATAGTAAAAAGGGTCGGACTTCCATCTGACCCTTTTGTTGTAATAGCAGCATCTACTGGTCTTCGCTAGCAAAGGTCACTTCATGCTCTGACATTCGTCATTCTTCCGTCAAAACACTGCTTGTATCTTTGACCCATCAGTTACAACAAAAACAACAAACTATGAAAATCGAATATTTTGAAGCAGGCTGGGATACCGTTATTCTACGATTTTTTCTAATGATGAGCGTCATTATTGTAGGTGTGTTTAGTGGTCAATATTGGATGGCTGCGCTTGGATTACCCCTATTCCTGAGTGCGATGATGGCAGTAAAAGTCACATTTGGTGCAAAAGCACAAGAAGCGAAAGTAAGCAGCATGAAGAGAACTCAACCAAAAGAAATGAAACGCGCCGCATAGCATGTTTTATAGATTATGGATCATAGGTCATCGTTTGCTACTATGACCTATGATCCATAATTTATAATCCATGACCTATGGATTATAGAGTAGTTGTGTTTATTTGTCAGTTCGGCATCCGTACGAGTTTCTCTGCATGGAGAATCGTGATGATGCCGTTCTTTATATCTATCGTTCCCTCTTTCTTAAAGTCAGTCAAGGTACGGATCACGCTTTCCTTTGCCGTACCAACCATACTCGCCAAATCATCACGTAAGATCTGAATTTCTTCGCCTCTTCGCTGATACAGTTCTAGAAGTGCTTCGGCAACGCGCTTGCGAATGGAGCTATATGCCAAACTCAAGAGTTTTTCCTCTTGCTCGATCATATTATTGGTGAGCAGTTTGATGAAGTGTGCTGAAAAATCAGGATTGCCGTAGAGTAGCAGCAGAAAGTCTTCTTTGGGAATGAATGCCACTTCGGCATCCTCCATCGCCACTGCCGATTCCGTGTATTCTTCGCCTTGTAAGAGCGCGATATGTCCAAAAAAATCACCCTCATTCAGGATATTAAGAATGTATTCTTTTCCTTCCTCATTACTTTTGACGAGCTTTACTTTTCCACTTTGTACGTAGTACAAGCGACGTGGCAAATCACCTTCCTGAAAGATGCTTTCTTTTTTAGAAAACCGTCGAATTTCCTGATTGTCGGACAGTTGCTGGAGTTCCTCTTGTCCTTTGGCTTCGTTGATGAGGGTTTGTAGTTTATGATCGGGCGCTGCGTTGGCGATGGCTGACTTGAGTCGATCACTTTTTTTAAGGCGTAATTCGACTGCATCCAGCAATTCGATCTCGTTGAACGGTTTGATGATGTAATCGTCTGCTCCCAAATTCATGCCTTTTCGGAAGTCGGTATTTTCTGCTTTGGCGGTCAAAAAAATAAAGGGAATATCAGCAGTATCCGCACGTTTTTCGAGTATCCGTAGCACGCCAAAACCGTCTAGCTCCGGCATCATGACATCACATAGAATTAGATCGGGCAGGTCACTAGTGGCTAGTTGGATACCTTCTTTCCCGTTCGCTCCAGCAGCAACTTCGTAACCCGAAAGCTCCAACAGTTCAACTAAGTTTTCGCGTACTTCTAGTTGGTCTTCAATGACGAGTATCTTTTTCATGATGTTTTGTTTGTCTAATGCAATCTAAAAATCTCACCTCTCACCTATTTCAACAGGCAGTTCCACAAAAAAAGTAGTTCCTTTCCCTTCCTCACTTTCAAAATAAATATGCCCACCCAACAAATCCAAATAGCGTTTCACAATGGTCAAACCCAAACCTGTTCCTTGCACATTACTCACGTTATGCGCTCTAAAAAAGCGAGTAAACAAATACTGTTGCTCCGCTTTTGGAATGCCCAAACCTTCATCTTGCACACTGATTTTTAGTGTCTGATCGACTAGTTGACTCTTTATGCGAATCTGGCTATTTTCAGGGGAATATTTAATGGCATTAGACAATAGATTGAAAAAAATGTTCTTCAATAGGCGTTCATCAGAAACGAACACCAAATCTTCGTGCATTTTCTGACAGTCAAACTGCTGTCCTGATTTTAGCATCGGCTGTAATTCTTCCAGCGTTTCTTCGCAGAAATTTGCCCACTCAATTGGACTAGGTTGCAAATCAATTTTTCCTTCTTCCAGCTTGCTCAACGACAGAAAATCATTCAAAATTCCTGTCAAATGGTCAACTGATTTTTGAATGCGTTCAATGTGTTTGTCGCGTTTGGATTGCTGTTCAGTCAATACATAACGAGCTAAAAGAGCCGCAGAGGAATTGATGGTCGTCAGTGGTGTCCGAAATTCGTGAGAAGCGGTAGAGACGAAGCGCGATTTCAATTCGCCTAGTTCTTTCTCTTTCTCATAGGCTTGGCGAAGCTCTTTTTGACTACCACGCAAGGCAGCTTCCGCCGCTTCACGCTCTTGGACTTCGTGTTTGAGTTGTTTGTTCGTTTTCAGCAACCGATTGACGACATCGGAGAGTTCTTCCGTGCGTTCATCGACCAATACTTCTAGTTGGGCATTTAGTTTTTCAAGTTGTTGCTTGGCTGTATTCAGGTCACTGACATCGTGAATGAAGCCAGTGTAAAATTTTCGCTCATCGGTCTCTACTTCGCTGACACTCAGCCGAAAAGGAAACCGTCGTCCATCTTTTTTTAGCCCTTCTACTTCTCTTCCAATCCCAATAATGCGCTTTTCGCCAGTCGTATGGTAGCGGTGCATGTAGCCGTCGTGCCGACCACGATCAGGTTCAGGCATCAAGACTTTGATATTTCGACCGATCAGTTCTTCTACTTCATACCCAAACAGATCTGCTGCTGCTGGATTCACGGCTTCGATTAAACCCAGACGATCAATAGCGATGATTCCATCAATAGCGTTCTCAAAGATGGAACGCAGCATCTCATAAATTTCTCCACTCTTTTTACTATTAAAAAGTTTTTCCAATGACATAGGCATTTTGCTTTTGCCCCAATCTTCCAAATTGGTGCGGGCAAAAGCGTTGATGAAAATCACGGCATCTACTGACTTGAATCAGTCTATATTCGGACGAAAGTACAGAACTTGCAGGTATCAAAATAGGAAGTCTGTAGAAAAGAACTCCAACATTTTGACGAGTCCAGATTACTGACGAGTTAGTGCATCGTATTAGAGCAGTTCCGACAAGAATTTGCATCACCTAACAACAAACGATATGAATATTTTAACGCCTGTCCGTTCTATCATGACCACCGATTTGCATACGGTGCATCCTAAAGATACACTTTATCAAGCCAAAGAATTGTTTGACGCCCATGCGATTCATCATTTACCAGTCGTGGAGTTCAAAAAGATAGTCGGCATTATCAGTAAGACCGATCTACTCTACTTTGTGAAAGGAGCAAAAAAACTAAGCAAACAAGATGAATTGCGCAACAATATGTGGCTGTCTCACTACCAAGTGGAAGATATGATGACGAGCCAGTTGGCCACTTTAGAACCTGAAGATTCGGTGCGTACCGCTTTAGCTGTTTTTCAGAAGAATCTCTTTCGAGCCTTGCCTATCGTAAGGGGCGAAGAGCTATTGGGTATGATTACCACACACGATATTTTAAATTTTTTCGCTCAAGAAACCATTCAATTAAGCGATTACAAAACCGTATCCTGATGAATACGCATACTGCTACATTAGTCGGCATGAAGAGCAGTCGGTATCGGCAGCTCAAGATGGAATTGGAGGAAGCGATTGCCGCGATTCCTTATCGCATTCAGTTGCAGGAAATTAATAGTGTGGATCATATTTTGGATCAGGCACTATCCTCTATTCCTGCGGTGCTGATTGATGGGCAGGTCATTTTTGATAATGGTCATTTGCCTCAACGGGAAGAATTATTAAATCATATGTACTTAAATTTAGATAAGCCGCTGGCTATTCAACGCATAGTTGTGCCTATTGATTTTTCGAAAAATTCAATAGCTGCCTTTCAGTTCGCACAACAACTAGCCATTCAATTTCAAAGCAAAATCAGCTTATTGCATGTTTTACACATCTATACAGACGGGGGCATTCCCGAATCGTATAGTTTAGATTTTAGCATGAAACAGGCGGAGGAGCAGATCAGCCAATTTCTGACTCAACATAGGTTGTCGGAAGGTAAAAGATTAGACATTAGCACCGAAGTACAGCTAGGGTTTGCTGGTGATGTTACAGTCAGATACGCAAAAGAAAAAAGCGCAGATCTAGTGCTGATGGGAACAACTGGAACCACCAACTGGAGTCGAAAATTGTTTGGGAGTGTCTCTATCAAAGTAGCTAAAGAAGCTGATTGTCCAGTATTATTAGTGCCTCCCAATAGCGTGTACAACGGATTCAAAGAAGTGGTATTTGCCAATGATCGAAAAGAGCTATCGACTACCCTGGACTTGCTATTGGATCGGCTGTATGAGACGTTTAATGTCGGTGGTCATGTCGTTCATGTCGATACACAACCTAAGGTGGAAGTCCGCATATTGGATGAAGCATCGGCGACTTCTCGGTATGGACGCCCTTATCGAGCCGTGCGGGTACAAAGTCCTACTGTAGTGGATGGTATTCATGCCTACAGCCAGCAGCAACCTATTGATCTGGCCGTTGTGATTCGGCAACATCGTGCTTTTTTGGATAATTTATTTCATAAAAGTCAGACTAAAGAGATCGTGATGCAGACGTCCGTTCCGTTGTTGATTTTTCCAGAGCGGGTAGCAGCGAAGTAAAAATAAAAAAGCACGTAATAAAGGGATTAATTCTGTATCTGTATTCAATTTATTGTCTTCTAGACCTAACTATCTAAACCCGATGAAAAAGATTTTAGTACCAGTTGACTTTAGCGATACTGCTTTGGGCGCGTTCTTTTTCGCCCAACAGTTGGCACAAAAGATGGAAGCCAGTATTGATGTGGTGCACATCTACGATGGTTCAATTAATACGAATCAAGAATTGACGTTTCAATTAGTCAAGGGGAAAGATGAGGTGCTATTGGATCGCTTAGATCGCTTCATCAATCTGCCGCCAGCGGAAGGAGCGGTGGCGGTGGCTCAAAATGTCAATAAATACACCTATCTGGCATACAATACATCAGCGAAACTGGCAAAACTATCCAAAGACTACAATTGGGTGGTGATGGGGATGACTGGCAAGCACAAAGTGGAGAAAAAGTGGATTGGCAGTATTGCTTCCTATGTAGCGCAACACGCATATTGTCCTGTTTTTTTGATTCCCAATGGACATCAATATCAGCCCGTTCATCAGATTGTGTATGCGCAAAATTGGGAATCTATTGACGACCAGATTCTGCATTCTGTCATCGCTTTCAGTGAGTTAGTACAGGCAAAAATACATTTCGTACACGTCAATGAGCAAAGCGAAGAACTCGATCTATCTACAACGGAGCAGACCGCGCTGGAAGAATTTTTAGACCTTACTGCACCCGATTTGAATTATCAGACAGCAACTGTCGATAGTTCCTCTCCACAAAAGGCATTGACACACTACTTAAAAACGCAGTCCGCCAACCTACTCGTTTTAGTCAATCGGCAGCATGGTCTACTCGACAACTTGCTGCGAAGAAGTTTGACCAAAGAAATGACTCTAGCCGCCGAAACACCATTACTCATTTACCGAACGCATAAGCAATAACTATTATGAAGAACATTCAAAAAATACTAGTGCCTACTGACTTCTCTGAAGGCGCAAAAACGGCGGCTCGTTTCGCTATTCAGTTGGGCAATCAATTTGGAAGCCAAATCACACTCGGACATTTTTATCAAATTCCGAGAAGCACAGGTTCTTTTGTTTCTATCCGAAAAATAGTAGAAGCAGACGCCCAATCTGATATGGAAAAATTACAAAATGAACTGTCTAGCGAAGTGGCAAATGGAGCTTCTTTAGAAGTTTTGGTACAAGAATCCAATACAGTCAATACCATTGTCGGGAAGGCAAAAAGGGAGAATTACGACCTCATCGTCATGGGGACGAAAGGCGCGAGTGGGTTGGCAGGTGTTATTTTGGGGAGTGTAGCAGCTAGTGTGTTAGAGCGAGCAGAGACTCCTCTATTGACTGTTCCTCCCCATACGACTTTCGATCAGTTGACTAAAATAGCACTGGCATTGGATGACAAAGGCATTAAAGAGTATAACAATTTCGATCTGCTACATACCTTAGTAAGCACATTCGACTCCAAACTAAACGTAGTCCACGTAGATACAGGTTCTGGCGATTTGGAATTGGCATCGCGTGTTCATTACCTTTTCAAAGAAGTAGAGCATACGTATACTTGTATTCTGGATAGCGACGATATTGATAAAAGCATCCAAAATTTTACGCGTACGCAAGAAGCGGATCTACTCTGCATGTTGCGTCGCAAGCACTCCTTATTACACCGGCTTTTTACATCCAGCCACACCAAATCGGAGGTCACTCAAGCAGATGTGCCTTTGCTCGTCTTGCACGAATGATGAAGATGAAACCAAATTATCTTCCCGATGTGACCAGTACTATCGTTCTGATGGATACTGGTCATTTTTTTTGCTTTTTCAATATGATTATCATGAGACCTATTCTGTTCGTTTTCAGCTGTTTCTTATTCCACTATTGTGCTATTGATGCCCCTATGGTCAACTCTATGACGGCTTTCAACAATGATCTACTCCAGCTTTGGCGAGAGGCACAAGAAGAGAATGCGGGCGCAACAGCTCGTTTGATTGAGACGCTGCAACAGCAACGACAACAGGTAGAAGAGGACTATTCGATGGAATTTAGACAGGTGGCTGAATGGGAAGAAACGTATGTGTGTTTAGATGAGCTTCTAACAGTGATGGAACTCAACATGACCACCTTAGATTTTGCTTCCATAATAGATGCGGCAGAAGCGATGCAGTTTGAACTGATGAATTTGCGTATTGCTTATGACATCGACTATGCGGTTGATCCCGTTTGGGAGATTAAGCTAGGCGTTGATTTGATAGAACGTCTGACTGAAGATCGTTACTATTGTCTGGAAGCAGTTGAGTTCGATTGGTTGCTAGAAGAGTTGCAACAGAACTGGGTCGCTGTTTCGACCAATAAGGTTGTCTTGTCGACTACTGCTCCTCACCTATCAGAGAAGCGGCGGCTAGTGCAAGCTATTTCGGAAGAATTAGAGAGGCTAGTTCAAATGAACAAACATAGAGCAGCAGAAGAATTGCTACCCTTCGATTTTGAATCGCTAAACACGTATTTAAGACAGCTGATTTATAAGGTGGGAGATGTAAAATCTAGAGCCGGTAATGAGCTGGCTATTGAGTGAATAGTCACCCCGTGAGTTTTATGCCTAAAAAAAGAGTAGTTCACTAGCTGTTGTTTCCAATCTAGTCCTCACAGGGTGACTTTTGAGGCGAAACACCTCAAACAATTAAGCTCGGAATGGACGTATTTGCCGTCAACAAGTGATGAAGCAATTCGCTAAGTTGCACCAATTCAATAGCACCATGACGATCACCGCCCATGACGATCAAATCCATTTCTTCTTCATGCGCATACGCTAGCAAAGCTTCCGCTAGATTCGTTTTTTGACTACTCAAAGCTTTGGCTTCAACGTGCTGCAACTCTCCCTCTTGAAAATGATCTAAAAAAGCTTCGATCTTATTGCGTTCTTCACTAGCGATTACATTTTTCATTTTCTTAGATAAAGAAACACCAGATTGGAATAGATAACGGCTATCGGAAAGCGGGTGTATACACGTGATTTCACAAGGTGTTTTTAGTGCTTGACTGATGCGAATAGCTGTCCGCAAGGCTTCCACCGAATGAATAGAAAAGTCGATAGGCACTAATAGGCGGTGGAGGCGTTTAGGAGCTTCATCGGGAATTAGCAACAGTCGGCTATCGCTTTTATCTAGCAAGGCTTTTTCGAGCAACCGTCCACTATCTGCTTGTGCTTTATTGCCAATGACGACCAAGTCTGCTTTGTGTTTTTGTATAGCTGCCAGTAGTTCGTGCAGCACGTTGCCTTCGATTAAGCGACAGTCTACCTCTACACTTTCGTTTAGTAAGTTCGACTGTTCAATCGTCATCCGCATCTGCTGTAATAGCTTCATGCGCGACTGATACCGAGAAGAAAGGAGCGTATTGCTGGATGCACGCTCTAGCTGTTGCAAGGCTTCTTCCGTTACAATATGTACAAAATGGGCAGCTCGAACTGGTACTTTTGATAGGAAGAACTGTAAGTAATCCAATTGAGCACTATCTAGCTCATCGGCTCTCAGTCCGATCACCAATTGCCGAAAAACAGCAGGTCGAGGAGATGGCTTTCTGGTAGTCCAAACGGAAGAAGTTGTCATGATTGTGGTTGTTTAAAAAGTGTCATTGGCTAATTCAGAATGATCTAAGCGATGCAAAACCTGTTCGATCAGCTGTTTAGCCTGATCTAAAGCTATCTGAACATTGGTCTCTTCTGGATGAGACTCATCATTCGGGCGCATCAACCAAAAAGTATCTTCTGCTAATACCTTAGCTTCTTTGGCTTCCAATTCCTCTCGCAAGAGTCGCTGCGCTCGCTTTGTCGATCCACTACCTAAAGTGACTGCGACGACGGCTTGCTGTGCCAATTCGTTGTGCTTTTGGATATAATTGACGATTGCCTGGTCAGGCTGCCAATTGTACGTGTTGGCACAAAAGACGTATAAATCGACATTGGTATCCTCTTTTTCTGGCAGAGCAGCTACACTCACTACTTTGACTCGCCAATCATAGACAGCCAACTCTTCTGCCATAGCGTCGCAGACTTGTTGATCTAACTGATAAAACGGATCGGGATCGTAAACGATAAGTGCATGTCTTGTGCTACTTGTCTCTCCAAATAGCGCGATTTGTTTCGCGCCTTCTGCATTGGAAAACCAAGTCAAAATACCCCAAATCATCAGTACTCCAAGCACAACAATTAAGGCAACATATCCTATTTTCTTCCAGCTCATAGATCAGTAGTTTCATGATCGAATCACCCGAAAGATCGCTGAAAAAAGAGGAGCTAGGCAATGAGATTCCTTTGCTGCTACACTGACTTTAGTCATGTGCTACAAAGTAAGAGTGGTAGGGTTTTAGAAATTTCATTCTAATAGAACACGTTCCATTGAAGTCAGTGGAGTGAAATTCCAATGCGGCTTTAGCCCATTTCAAGTAGCATTTTTCTAAGGAATCGGCTAGGGTTCAAAAAGCAAACAGGCAATTGAGAAAACAGTCCAAAGCTACCTATAACTGTCGTATTCCTAACAAAAGCGTACGACTTTAGTCATACCTATCTTATCTTATACCTCCTTCTCTTTCCATTTTCCTTGCCGAAATAGAACAATGAAAATAATAGCCAATAGCACTTCACTAATCGCTATCGACCACAACACCCCTTCGATCCCCCAGTTGGCTTGCTCGACTAAATAATACGCCAGCGGAATTTCAATCAACCAGAAACAAACAAAATTGACAATAGTCGGCGTACGCGTATCGCCTGCCCCACCGAACGCTTGTCCAAAAGTCATCCCGATGGCAAAAAAGACATAGCCTGCACTCAAAATGCGCAGCGAAATCGCACCAGCTTCAATCGCCACTTCAGAAGTCGTGAAGATTTCAACCAACGGTCGAGCAAAAAGCAATAGAATGATCTGGACGACGAATAGAAAACCAGCGTTGATGAACGCCACTCGCCAAACCGACTTCGCCGCACGCTCCGGCAGTTTAGCCCCTAAGTTTTGACCGATCAACGTGGCTGCTGCATTCGCCATCCCCCAAGCTGGCAACAAGGCGAACAACACGATCCGAATGGCAAAGAAATAGCCAGCATACACGTCTGTTCCAAATTGAGCCACTAGACGCGCCAGAAAAATCCAGCTTGCCGACCCAATGAAAAACTGCAACGCCCCCGTACTCGCGATGTCCACAATCTTCCACATCGTCTGCATCCGCAACTTCACATGCGCCCAATGCAAACGAATCGTTCGAGCACCTTTAAATAAGATATACAACTGAAATGCCACACCAATGCTCCGCCCAATCGTAGTGGCAACCGCAGCACCCGTGGCACCCATCGCTGGAACTGGTCCCCAACCAAAAATGAAAATTGGGTCGAGCGCGATATTGATCAGATTGGCGAACCACAGCGAACTCATCGCAATAAACGCATCGCCTGCACCTCTGAAAATACCGTTCAGCACGAACAACAAAATGATGACGACATTGAAGCCCAACAAAATCTGAGTATAGCCAATGCCGACTTGCACCACTTCCTCTTCCGCACCCATTAAGCGCAAAATATCTTCGGCAAAGTAGACACCTAAAATCCCTATCACCACAGAAACCGCTATGCTCAATAGAATGATTTGCGTAGCAGTTTCGGCAGCAGCGTCAGGGTCTTTTTCCCCAATTCGTCGAGCAATCAAAGCCGTAGCGGCAATACTGATGCCAATGCTTAGGCTGTAAATAATCGTTGCCACTACTTCGACTAGACCAGCGGTGGTGGCTGCGGCGTTGCTGACTTTTCCCAGAAAATAGGCATCAATAACAGCAAACAAGCCTTCCCCAAACATTTCAATCATCATGGGGACTGCTAGCAGCAGAATAGCCCGATTGATACCGCCTTGCGTATAATTAAATTCTTTGCCTTTGAGCGCGTCGACGAGCGACGTCCAGATGTTCTGCATACGGAGTGATACCGAAGTTGGTGAAAAGAAGTTCCAAAGGTGAGCGAAAATCTTAACTTCTTAGCAATGGGGCAGTTTTAATTTTAATCGGGCTTGCGCAACAACCGCTTCAGTGGAATGAATAGCACACAGCTGATCGCTATCCAAAACGGTAGTTGCCAAAAACTACTCCATTCGTTTAATCAATAGCTGAATCTGTCCCATGTGATTGGCTTGGTGTTCCATGACATGATACCATGCCCAATGATTGTTCATACCACTCCCCTTGACGTTAGCAGCCAACCATTTATCATCTTTGGTTTTCAGCAATCGTAGCGTCTCTTTTCTTACGTCATCCCATAGATTTAGATAGTAACTTATGGGTTGGTCTTTCAGTTTTTGTCGGGCATCCTGTCCTAAAGTTAAGGCAGACTCCCACAGCACATCCTCCTTTCCGAATCCTCTGTTCTCAAAGGTATACAGTTGATAATACTTCTCCGTAGCTGCCAAATGTAAAATAAGCGCTCCAATTCGATTCGCATCGTCATCCAACAAAAAATCTGTTTCTTCTACTGATAATCCAGATACGCTTCTTGTCACTCGGCTTTTCAAGTCCTCCAGCATAGCAACAGTTGTTCCGATCTGCGGAGAGTAACCTTTGGCGGGCTTAATCTTTTGCGCGTGAAGTACGCTGCTGCTCATCATGACACCAATAAGAAAGAGAAAGGAGATTAGTCGGTTCACCGTGTTGTTTTTTTCTCTAACGACAGATTCGAGCAACTAGGTACTTTTCAAAAAATATCGTCCTCTATACACCTACAAGACAGCGACTACTTTCTCCTAAAACTCACTTTTAAAATGAAACGCAATTTCTGGATGATTTTCCTGCGCCATTTGTAGTGTCCAAGCACTTTGCGCTAAAAAGACCCAATTGCCATACTTGTCCTTCGCCATATCATTTTTACGGCGTTGCAAAAACTCTTTTAAAGCAGCATCGTCATCGGTCGTGATCCAAGATGCTTTGTGCAAACTCACCGGCTCGTACGTCACAGATGCGCCATACTCATGTTGCAAGCGATACTGAATCACATCAAACTGAAGTGCGCCAACTGTGCCAATGATTTTTCGCTGGGTGTTTTCTTTAATGAATAGCTGTGCCACACCTTCATCCATCAACTGCATCAAGCCTTTGTTCAGTTGCTTTTGCTTCATCGGGTCGGCATTGTTAACGTAGCGGAACTGCTCTGGCGAAAAACTGGGAATACCTTTAAAATGTAGCACTTCACCACCTGTCAACGTATCGCCAATCTTGAAATTGCCGCTGTCATATAGACCAACTACGTCACCTGGGAAGGCATCATCCACCACCTCTTTCCTAGATGCCATGAAGGCTGTTGGATTTGAAAACTTCATTTTCCGATTTTGACGGACATGTAGGTAGTTCGTATTGCGCTCAAACTTACCAGAACACACACGCAAGAACGCAATGCGATCACGGTGTTTGGGATCCATATTCGCATGAATCTTAAAGACAAAACCTGCGAACTGATCTTCCTTCGGGTTGACTTGTCGCTCCTCTGTGACACGTGGTAGAGGAGAAGGCGCAATTTCAATAAAGCAATCCAACATTTCTTTGACTCCAAAATTATTGATCGCACTACCAAAAAAGACTGGTGAGAGTTCGCCTTTGAGATAGGCATCGTGGTCAAAATCTGGATAAACTTCCTCCGCCATAGTAACCTCTTCACGTAGCTCTTCAGCCGCTTCCTCACCGATGAATTGATCCAACTCTGGATCATTCAAATCGTCGAACGCAATGGATTCTTCTGCTGCTTGCTTACCGTGTGCTTTAAATAATACTAAGCTTTTTCGATAAATATCATAGACGCCCTGGAAGCGATAGCCCATCCCAATAGGGAAACTCAATGGGCAAACAGTCAGTCCTAATTTTTGCTCTATTTCATCCAATAGGTCAAACGCTTCCTTTCCCTCCCGATCCATTTTATTGATAAAAACGATGATCGGTGTCTTGCGCATTCGACAGACTTCGACTAGCTTTTCCGTTTGTTCCTCGACCCCTTTCGCTACATCAATCACAACAATCACACTATCCACAGCTGTCAACGTTCGATAGGTATCTTCTGCAAAATCTTTGTGCCCAGGCGTGTCCAAAATATTGATCTTCATATCCCGATACTCAAAGCCCATCACAGAAGTCGCTACCGAAATTCCTCTCTGCTTTTCAATCTCCATGAAGTCGGAAGTCGCCGTCTTTTTGATTTTGTTCGACTTAACCGCTCCCGCTGTTTGAATCGCGCCACCGAATAGCAGTAGCTTTTCCGTCAACGTCGTTTTCCCAGCATCAGGGTGACTGATAATACCAAATGTGCGTCGTTTATTGATCTCTTTTGTCAGACTCATTTATGCGTATATAGTTATACAATGGGCTAAAGCCGCATTGGAGTAATCGTAGTTTGTAATAAAGGGAAGGTGAAAAGTGGTGCAAAGGTAGGAAACATGAAATAATTAAATCGACCTGTTTCAATATTATTAGCAGGTCAACATATTTAAAAAAAATCAACCTTTTAATGGTATTGAAACACTATGAAGGTTGATTTGTTATCGAACTCAAACTAAGTCTTTGCCTATATCAGTTGGATGAACCATATGATGTTGAAATAAGTTTAAGCTGCATTAATGCCAGTATTCAACTTTGGCAGTTCAGCTATTTTTAATGAAAGAAGCAGCTTTTATGAGAATGGATATTAAATATGTTTATGATGAAGCAGGAAGAATAGAGGCAGCTATCGTACCTATTGATCTATGGAAAACACTATCTCCTAAACAGGAGGTGAAAAAGGATGTATCATTTGATCCATCTCCTTTTCGAGGTATGCTCCAACGCTATAAGTACTTGAATGTAAATAAACGTCACTTTTGACCTAGCTAATTTTTCGTTAATCAAGGCAGATTTTTCTTGCATAACTGGTTATGGAAGCAAAATCTAACGCCGAGTAACGGAAAATTAGCCCGTCAATGAAAGTGTCGATTATTTGGGTTCACGTACTTAACTTGACTGTTGAAAAAGAATTAAAAAATATGCGTGACGAATGGAAGATCGATATTTAATAGACACTAATATTATCAATTATTACTTAAATAATGATATTCCTACTGACCATTTGGAACGTGTAGAGGATATTATCTGCACCTCTTTTCATATCTCCACTATTACCAAGATTGAGTTACTAGGTTAGCAAGCACTAGATGATGAAGGCAAAGAGGAAATGGAGAAATTTTTAGCTCCCTCAAAAGTTATTTATGTAGATGAGGCTATTGAACAGCAGACGATAAAAGTTAAGCAAAATAAGAAAATTAAAACGCCAGATGCTATTATCGCGGCAACAGCTATCTTATATCAAATGACTATTGTAAGCAGAAATGTAAGTGACTTTGATCGAATAGAAGGCATCAAGATATACAACCCTTTTCAATAAGGTTACTTTAGCTAGGTGGTACAGGCTGCTCCTCTTATACGTTGCCTAAAATTTCAAAGCACTATCATGATTGCATTATTAAACCAAGCCAAACAGATTTATAGACGCGTTGTCACTAGCATTGCGTTCTATCCTTCCCTGATTACCTTCCTCTTTGCCATTGCCGCCTTGAGTGTCATGTGGGCAGAGCAATACAAAGTGACAGCCTGGATGCTGGAGCATGTGCCGTTCTTTGTTGTCGATAACACAGACACCGCCCGTACGCTACTCAGCACCTTTATTGGCGGTTTAATCTCTTTAACTGTTTTTAGCTTTTCAATGGTGATGGTCACACTCAATCAAGCGGCTGCCAACTTTACACCTCG